>DAIMJK010000303.1:0-4389 GCA_036722245.1 Lysobacterales bacterium | reverse complement strand
TTGGCCTCGCGGATGATCGCGATCGACTCCTCGACAGCGCAGGCCATCGAAGTCTGGATCAGTCCGCACTTGACGATTCGAGCCATCGTTTCCTCCCCAGGAAGCCGCGACTTGCGCGGTGGTCAGTGTCAGCAATGTGACCGGAAGAATCGCACAAAGGGGCGTTCGCGGCACAGGGGGGCAGGTTGGGAGTCGGGAGTCGGGAGTTGCGGTCACCTTCGATTCCGATCCCGATTCCGACCCCGACCCCGACTGCTTACGGCTGCCTCAGTTTGAAACCCAACTCTGACGCGCAGCGAACCGCTTCAGTCTGCGCTACGCTCGACCATCGGCTGCCCGAAAACCTAAGGAAACCCACTCATGCGCATCCTCGTCGCCATAGTGTTGCCTCTCGTGATGCTTCCGGTCTCGACCCTGCATGCCGAGGCCCTGCTCGACGCGGCAGTCGAGGCAGTCGAGCCCAAGGTCGTCGCCTGGCGGCGGGATATCCATCAGCACCCGGAGCTGGGTAATCGCGAATTTCGCACCGCGGCTCTGGTCGCAGCCCATCTGCAACAGCTGGGAATCCAGACCCAGACCAACATTGCCCACACCGGCGTAGTGGGCCTGCTGGTCGGCGGTCGGCCCGGTCCGGTGGTGGCGCTGCGCGCCGACATGGACGCATTGCCGGTGACCGAACGGGTCGACCTGCCCTTCGCCTCGAAAGTGCGGACCGAGTACGCCGGCGCCGAGGTCGGCGTCATGCACGCCTGTGGCCACGATGCGCATGTGGCGATCCTGATGGGCGTGGCCGAGGTCCTGGCGGCCCGGCGCGAACAACTGGCCGGAACGGTCAAGTTCATCTTCCAGCCGGCCGAAGAGGGTGCGCCGGAAGGCGAGGAAGGTGGCGCCGAGCTGATGGTGCGCGAAGGCGTGCTGGAGGACCCGGCGGTGGACGTGATCTTCGGCTTGCACATCAGTTCGATTCACGAGGTGGGCACGATCGCCTATCGTCCAGGCGGAGCGATGGCCAGCGCGGATGCGTTCCGGATCACCGTCGATGGCGCCCAGGCACATGGCGCGTCACCGTGGATGGGCGTCGATCCGATCCTCGCCTCGGCCCACATCGTCACTGCACTGCAGAGCATCGTCAGCCGTAACGTCAAGCTCATCGATGCCGCCGCGGTGCTCACGGTTGGCAGCATCCATGGCGGCAATCGCTCCAACATCATTCCCGAGCAGGTGCGGATGGAGGGGACGCTGCGTGCGCTGACACCCGACGCCCGGCAATTGCTGCGCACCCGGCTGGTCGAGGTGGCGACCGGGGTCGGCGAGGGGCTCGGCGCCCGGGTCCAGGTCGAGGTGCCGTTCGGCCTGGGCTATCCGGTCACCTACAACGATCTCGACTTGACTGCACAAATGTTGCCAACCCTGCAGCGCGTTGCCGGCACCGAACGCACCATTCTTGACCAGGCAATTACCGGCGCCGAGGATTTTTCCTTCTTTGCCGAAAAGGTCCCGGGTCTGTACTTCTTCCTCGGCGGGCGCCCGAGCAGCGTGGCCAGAGAAGATGCTCCCAGTCATCACACACCCGAGTTCTACATCGACGACAGTGGCCTGGTGCTGGGTGTGCGGGCAATGATCGCGCTGACGACGGACTACATGGCATCCCAGCCGGAGGGCTGACCGCGCCCAAGCGTCACCAGAGCACTGACCAAAGTCAGGGCCCGCTCATGGAACCCCGAGTTGCACTCGGGCCGTCGCGCAGCGACGTTGGTCCAACGTGCCTCTGGGACACCGGCTGCCCTGAGCCCCCATTCGCAGCTTCTTCAAAAAAGCCGGCTCGTCTCGCATCCGTTTTGAATGGCTACAGTCTTTATTCGATTCCGCTTGACTGTTATGATCGCGGGAGTTACGCCCACACCAACGGGCTCGACCCGAAAAGCATAACAAGGGCGATCGACGTGCCTGAAGCCAGCTCCAGAGTCATTGCCGCGGCATCCGTGCGGCCTTTCGCAAGTGCTCGCATCCGGCGCTGGGCGGGCATTCCTTGCGTTTTTGCTGCCTTTTGCACGCTGCTGCCGATGACCGCAACCGCCGCGCCGCTGGGTTACACCGCGGTCGGCATTCAGGGCGACCAACTGGCGGAAATCAACATGGCCGATGGCTCGCTGCGTATCATCGGCAGCATGGGCGGCATCGGCAACGTCCCCTTTGCGGATGTGGAAGGGATGGCGCTGGACAGCAAGGGTCGCTTGTTTGCCGTGTCCGATCTGGCCGAAACGCTGTTGCGCGTCGACATCACCACAGGTGCGGCTGCCCCGATCGGGCCGCTGTTCGGTCTGGGTCTGCGTGGCCAGGGCGCAGGACCCTTCAATCAGCTCGATTTCGGCCTGAGCTTTACCTGCGACGGCCGGCTCTGGTTGAGTTCGGACGCCGTGAAGAAGTTGTGGGAGATCGACACTTTCACCGGCGTGGCGATGCTCGTGGGCGACACCGGTGTCAAGATTTCGGCGTTGGCGGGTTACGACAACGACCTCTACGGTCTGGGCGTGGATGAGGACGAAGGTCTCTACCAGATTGATCGCGAGACCGGCGCGGCGACCCTGATCGGCCGTACCGGACTGCCGTACAGCTTCTACGACGCAGGGATGGACTTCGACGCCGAAGGCAACCTGTGGGCCACGCTCGATTTCAATCCGCCACCGTCCGGCCGCAACCAGGATTTCCGGGTCAGCGAGATCGTCCAGATCGACCGCGAGACCGGTCTGGCCGGCCCGCCGGTCCTGGTCCAGGGCGCATCGACGATCGAAGTGGAGTCATTGGCGCTGGCACCGACGATCTGCGTCGAAGGCGTGCCGCCGGTCGACCCCGAGCCGATCATCGTCGACACGCTCGACCAGCGTCTGCTCGCCCTTCTCGCCGCCGTGATGTTGGCCATCGGGATGGTCGCGGCGCGGAGGCGCTAAGGCTCTGGTCACAAACCAGTCGATCAAGAGCCGCTTGCTTGCTTGCTCTGCTCGGCTGCTCTCGGGCTTTTTCTGATCCCTCACGCTCAAGCCCTGCCTTCGGGGCGTTCAGGAAGCCTTGCATCGAGTCCAGCTAAGGTCAGCCGCGTTCACAATCACTCATCGAGGAGTTCGACGATGTCGATGTTTCCCCGGTTCACGGCAGCCGTACGGGCTGTCTACGGTCTGCTTCTGATCAGCCTTTGCGCAACACCTGCTCTTGCGCAGGACAAGCAACTCGCGCGCGCCGCGACCGCCATCGCGGTGCTGACCGAAGTCCAGGGCACGCCTGATTCGCAGATTCCGGCCTGGTTGCTGGACAAGTCCTATGCCATCGCGGTCATTCCGGAAGTGGTCAAGGCCGGCTTCGTCGTTGGCGGCCATCGCGGCAGGGGCCTGATCTCGGTGCGCTCGCCCGACGGTACCTGGTCCAATCCGAGTTACCTGACGATGACCGGCGGCAGCGTCGGCTTCCAGGGAGGACTGCAATCGTCGGATATCATTCTGGTTTTCCGCACCCAGCGTGGGGTCGACAATCTGGTCCATGGCAAGTTCACCCTCGGCGCCGACGCCTCGATCGCGGCCGGTCCGGTCGGGCGCCAGGCTCAGGCCTCCACCGACAGCGAACTGAAGGCCGAGATCATCTCCTACGCCCGCACGCGCGGCCTGTTTGCCGGCGTAGCCCTCGATGGCACCGCGCTGACCATCGACCACCGCGCCAACGAGCGGGTCTATGGGCTGGACGTGACTGCACGAATGATCTTCCAGGGTCGCGTCACCAATGTGCCCGCCGACATCGTGCGCTTCCGTGATCAACTGGAGGAACAAACGGCGCGCTGAGCCGCGCCGATGCGAAAGACGCCCCGGTTTCGTTCACGCTTCACGGATTAGGCTTTGATGTAGCGGCTTCGGGTGGACAAGCGCGACCCGATCGGCGAGCATGCGGGCCGCTATCACTTTTGCCAACGTGGATTTTCCGATGCGCACCTTGACCCGAATCCTTCCTTTGGTCGCACTCTGCGGCTCGGCCGCCATGGCGCAGAGCTTGCCGAAGGATCTCAGCCTCGATCCCTTCCTGTCGGGACTGAACCAGCCGGTCGCCTTGCGCCATGCCGGCGATGGCAGCAACCGCATCTTTATCGTGCAGAAAGGCGGCAGCATTCGCGTGGCGCAGTTGGACAGCAATGGCGACCCGACACTGCTCGCAACGCCCTTCCTGACCCAGTCAGTAACCACCAGCAGTGAATCCGGATTGCTGGGCCTGGCATTTCACCCGCTGTTCATGAGCAACGGTCACTTCTACGTGGCCTTTACGGCGCCTGCCGCGGAGCCACGCCTGGGGACCGCCCCGGACCAGGTGATTGCCCGCTTTACCGTGTCGGTTGGCGATCCCAACGTGGCC
>DAIMJK010000302.1:0-4390 GCA_036722245.1 Lysobacterales bacterium | reverse complement strand
CCGCTGCTCAATCCGGACGGAACCCCGAACATCACCAACGTGCCGCCGGGCCTGCCGGGCCTGGCTCCGGGTTTGCCGCCCTTCATTCCTCTCAAGACCCTGCACCGGGAGGAGTTCGCCAATTTCGGTGAAGTCGAAGCACTTGAGTTCTTCGCCGACGGCACCTGGCAGCTCAGCGACCAGTTCGAGCTGACCTTGGGCCTGCGCGGTACCCGTGAGCAGGTCGACAATGGCTATGAGGCGCTCTACTTTGGCCAGCCCAGCGGGCTCGGTCAGCTGCTCCCCAGCCCGACTGCTCCGGCCTTTCCCAATGTGCTTTTCCGGCCGACCCAGGGCGTAATCCGAGGCAGCGAGGACTACGACTCGATCGTCGGCCGGGCGGTGCTGGCGTGGCGAGTCAGCGACACACTCAACACCTACGCCAGCATTTCCCGCGGTCGCCGTCCGGACGTGCTCCAGGTCACTGGCGACGGCGTCGAGGAGATCCCGGCCGAGATCGTGCTCAGTTACGAGATCGGTGCCAAGGGCGAACTCGCCGACGGGAGCTTCCTGTATGACCTCGCTGTGTTCCATTACGACTACAGCGATTTTCAGGCGTCGGTGCAGAACCCCAACCCGCCGCCCTTCTTCATCACCACCAATGCCGGCAATGCCTCCGCCCACGGTGTGGAGCTGAGTTTGAGCCAACGCTTCAACGACCAGGTCGGCAGCTTCTTCAACGTCGGCTGGATCGACGCGAGCTTCGACAACACCGATGACGCCGGCAATCCGCAGGCGCTGGCCGGCAACCGCTTCCGCCTGACGCCCGAGTACACCGCCGCCGTCGGCCTGGACTGGCGCTTGCCGCTGGCCAACGGCAGCGCGGTCTACCTGCGGCCCAGCTACAACTGGCGCTCGCGGGTCTTCTTCGAGGATACCAACCAGCCCGGCATCGAACAGGGCAGCTATGGCTTGTTCAATCTGTCGCTGGGCTGGCGCCTGAACCCGCACGTCGAACTGCAACTCTACGCTCAGAACCTCGCTGACGAGGAGTACCTGATCGACGCCGGCAACACCGGCGCGCTGTTCGGCATACCCAGCTTCGTGCCTGGCACGGAACGTACCTACGTCGCACGGCTGCGGCTGGACTGGTAAGCCGTCGCGCAAAGTCCGGCTTGCTCGAAAAGTCACGATCTGGTCATGATGCCTTCATCGCCTTATCCAACGATGGTGGGCCGTCGACATGGCGGCTTCGATGAGGCACTCAGGTGAAGCGTCTGGTTCTCTTCTTCATCGCAATCACCCTGCTTGCAGCGCAGGGCTGCGACCGCTCGGACGAACGCGTCCGCTTGACCGGCTCGGGGGCCAGTTTCCCGCACCCGATCTATTCGGAATGGTTCAAGACCTTCAGTCGCCAGCAGCCAGACATCAGTGTCAACTACCAGGCCAAGGGCAGCGGGGCGGGTGTACGTGACTTCATCAACGGTACGGTCGACTTCGCCGGTAGCGACGCGGCGCTGACGGACGAGGAACTGGGCGAAGTCGGTGAGGACGTGGTGATGCTCCCGCTCACCGCCGGCAGCGTCGTGCTTGCCTACAATCTTCCGGGCGTCGAGGGTCCGTTGCGGCTGGCCAGGGACGTCTATCCGGCAATGATGCTGGGCGAGATCGAGCGCTGGAGTGACGACCGTATTGCACGCGACAACCCTGGACTGCCGTTGCCCGACCTGCCCATTACGCTGGTGCGCCGTGCCGACAGCAGCGGCACCACGTACGCGTTGACCAACCACCTATCGGCGATCTCGGAATCATGGCGCGACGGCCCGGGCAGCGGCAAGTCGGTGGTCTGGCCGTCCAGCAGTCAGGTGATCGCCGCGCCGAGGAATGACGGGGTGACCGCGACCATCATGCAGACGCCCGGCGCGATCGGCTATGTCGAGATTGGTTTTGCGCGGCAAGCGCAGCTTGCGACCGCTGCGCTGCAGAACCGCAGCGGGCAGTTTGTGGAAGCGAACGCCGACAGCGGTCAGGCAGCCCTCGAAGGCGGTGTGGTACCTGATGATCTACGCATCTTCATCCCCGACCCCGAACATCCCGACGCCTATCCGATCGTCAGCTACACATGGGTACTGGTCAGGGCGCACCAGCAACAGCCGGCTCGCGCCAACGCGCTGCGGGATCTGTTCCACTATTGCCTGGATGCGGGTCAGGCGCAGGCCGACAAAATGGGATACATCCCACTCCCGGAGGCGATGATCGCGCTGGTCCGCAGCAAGACTGACCGGATCCGGTGACCCCGAGCGCTGCAGTGGCAAACCTGCCTCCCGCGCCGACAGGGATTGCAAGGCCACCCAGCCGGGCGGAGAGCCTGATCAATGGAGGCTTCGTTGGCCTCACCCGCCTGACCACCTGGTCGGTGGTGGCACTTTCCCTGTACATCCTGTGGGAAATCGGCGGCAGTGCCTGGCCGGCGATCGAGCGTCACGGCTTCGGCTTTCTGGTCAGTTCGGAGTGGGACGTAGCCAACGACCGCTACGGGATCCTGCCGCAGCTGTGGGGAACGATCTACAGTTCGGCACTGGCGCTGGTCCTGGCCGGTTTCAGTGGCGTGGTCATCGCGATCTTTCTGACCCAGGGTTTCCTGTGGCGGCCGCTGGAGCGGATCTTCAGCTATCTGGTCGAATTGCTCGCTGCCGTGCCGAGCGTCGTCTACGGCCTGTGGGGCATCCACGTGCTGATTCCAGCGTTGCGCCCGACGGCGAGCTGGTTGCACGATGAGCTGGCCTGGATTCCGTTGTTTGCCACACCGCTGAGCGGACCGGGCATGCTGCCAGCTGCACTGGTGCTGGCGATCATGATCCTGCCGACGGTCGCGGCGATTTCACAGGATGCGCTGCGGGCGGTGCCGGCAAAGATGCATGAGGCGGCCTATGGGCTCGGTACAACCCGCTGGCAGGCGATCCGGCGAGTGATCCTGCCAGCGGCATCAGCCAGCGTGTTTGGCGCCCTGGTGCTGGGTTTGGGGCGTGCGCTCGGCGAAACCATGGCGCTGGCGATGCTGGTCGGCAACTCGAACCAGATCAGCCTCTCCTTGTTGTCTCCGGCCAATTCGCTGGCGGCCACACTGGCGCTGAACTTTCCCGAGGCCGGCGTGGTTGAGGCGCAGGCGCTGATGTACGCCGCACTGGTACTGCTCGCGCTGACACTGGTAGTGAACATCACCGGCACCTTCATCGTGACGCGCGGGGCGCGACGGCTGGAACTGGGCCGATGAACGCTCCGGACAACGTGCTGATGCCCGATCTGGAGTACTCCTGGCGCCGACGCCACACATTGCTCGATGGTGCGTTGACGCTGGGTGCCTGGATGATCGCTCTGCTGGCCACCATCCCGCTCGTCTCGGTGCTGTACATGCTGGTGGTCAAGGGTGGCGCGCGACTGTCCTGGCAGGTCTTCGTCGAGTTGCCGCCAACCGCCTTCGAGATGGGCGGGGGTTTCGGCAATGCCATTGTGGGCACCGGCGTCATGGTCGGCATCGCCGCCCTGCTTGCCATGCCTGCTGGCGTGCTGATCGCAATCTATCTGGTCGAGTTCGGAGCAGGCACGCGGATCGCGCGGATCGCCCGATTCTGCATCAAGACCCTGACCGGCATGCCTTCGATCCTCGCAGGGGTATTCGCCTACGCTGCGGTGGTCCTGGTGATGGGCACCTACTCCGCGCCTGCCGGTGGCGTCGCGCTGGCCTTGTTGATGTTGCCGACCGTCGTCCTGACAGCCGAAGAAGCGCTGCGGATGGTACCGAAGGCCATGCGGGAAGCTGCATTCGGCATGGGCAGCACGCCGACTCAGGTGGTCTGGAAGATCGTCCTGCCGACCGCCCGCCATGGTGTGCTGACCGGCGTCATGCTGGCGGTCGCGCGCGCCGCCGGTGAAACCGCACCGCTGCTGTTCACCGCGCTGTTCAGCGACTACTGGCTGGTCCAGCAAGGCGAACTGACCCTGCTGGAGCCGACCGCTTCGCTCGCGGTGCTGATCTACAACTACGCCGGCATGCCGTTTGAGAACCAGGTGGAACTGGCCTGGACCGCGTCTTTGGTCCTGGTGGTGCTGGTCATGATCTTCAGTGCGCTGGCCCGCTTTGTCAGCTGGCGAGCAGGAGTGTTGCGATGAACTGGGAAAGCTCGACCCTTCTACCCTCGGAAGCATCTACCCCAAAGCAGCCGCCCGAAGCCGCCGCGCCGGACAGCGTCATCGATTGCCGTCTGGACGCCTTGTACTACGGCGATTTCCTTGCCGTGCGTGACAGCCACCTGCCAGTGACGCGCGGCGAGATCACCGGCTTCATCGGCCCCTCGGGTTGCGGCAAGAGTTCGGTGCTGCGGTGCTTCAACCGCACCAACGACCTGATCGC
>DAIMJK010000301.1:0-4403 GCA_036722245.1 Lysobacterales bacterium | reverse complement strand
AGCCCTGGGCCCTCAGTCCTTTGCAGGTTCCTCAAGACATCAGTTTGAATCGCACGCCCGATCTCAAAACCTTTTGCGTCCTGTCAATACCCTCGGTTATACTTGGCGGCTCGCTCGAACTTCGAGCTCGCTCCAAAGTCAGGAGAATTCATGCCAAACGTCAAGGTCCGGGAGAACGAACCCTTCGAGTTCGCTCTGCGTCGTTTCAAGCGTTCCTGCGAAAAAGCAGGCGTGTTGACCGAAGTTCGCCGCCGCGAGTTCTACGAAAAGCCCACCTCCGAGCGCAAGCGCAAGCTGGCCGCCGCGGTGAAGCGCAATTCGCGTCGCGTCTCCCGCGACATCACCAAGCGCAAGCGGCTGTACTGATCCGCGCATGGCGCTGAAGGCCCAGATCACCGAAGACATGAAGTCGGCGATGCGCTCCGGTGCGAAGGAGCGTCTGGCGACCATCCGGCTGATTCTGGCCGCGATCAAGCAGCGCGAAGTCGATGAGCGGATCGAGCTCGACGACACTCAGGTGCTGGTCGTGCTGGAAAAGATGCTCAAGCAGCGGCGCGATTCGGTCAGCCAGTTCGGCGCGGCCGGGCGGCAGGATCTGGTCGATCAGGAACAGTCCGAGATCGCCGTGCTTGAAACCTACATGCCGCAGCCGCTGACCGCCGACGAGCTGGCCGCGATTCTGGACGCCTGCGTCGCCGAATCCGGCGCCAGCAGCGCCAAGGACATGGGCAAGGTGATGGCGCTGCTCAAGCCGCGCGTAGCCGGCCGGGCCGACATGCAGGTGCTGGCCGGTCAGGTCAAGGCCAGACTGGGCGGCTGAGCAGCAATTCAGGCCTCGGCGCGTGATCTCGCGCCGGCTTCCCAACCAGAAGGTTTCTCAGAACCTCAGATGGCGCACGCTGCGGCCTTCGGCTTGCAGCTCCTTCAGTGCGTCGATGCCGACCTGGATGTGCTGATCGACGAAATTGGTCGACACCAGCCGATCGCTGGCCTCGGTCTTTACCCCGTCCGGAATCATCGGCTGGTCCGATACCAGCAACAACGCGCCGACCGGCACGCTGTTGGCGAAGCCGACGCTGAAGATCGTCGCGGTTTCCATGTCGATCGCCATGCAGCGGGTGCGCCGCAGATAGGCCTTGAACTGATCGTCGTGCTCCCAGACCCGGCGATTGGTCGTGTAAACCGTGCCGGTCCAGTAGTCCAGGCCGTGGTCACGAATGGTCGACGATACCGCGCGCTGCAGGGTGAAGGCCGGTAGCGCCGGCACCTCGGGCGGGAAATAGTCGTTGCTGGTGCCCTCCCCGCGCAGCGCGGCGATCGGCAGGATCAGGTCACCGATCCGGTTCTTCTTCTTCAGGCCACCGCACTTTCCCAGAAACAGCACCGCGCGCGGCTTGAGCGCGCCGAGCAGATCCATGATCGTGGCCGCATTGGCGCTGCCCATGCCGAAGTTGATCATCGTGATGCCATCGGCGGTGGCATTGGGCATCGGCCGGTCCGTGCCGACGATGGGTGCACCGGTGGCCGCGGCGAAGTTGTCCAGGTAGCCGTTGAAATTGGTCAGCAGAATGTGCTTGCCGAAGTCCGCGATGGCGGTGCCGGTGTATCGTGGCAGCCAGTTGGTGGTGATCTCAGCCTTGGTACGCATACGGTGAGGGAGTCCTGCAAAGAGGGGAGTATCGCCGAAATCCGTTGGGAGTCGGGATTTGGGCGTGCGCTCGGCCAATGGTTCGCAGCATCCGGCGTTGCTTTGCGCCCGACTCCGACTACGCTTCACCGCGTAGAACGGCCCGACCTTGGAGACCACATGATTGAGATCCACCTCAACGGCGAGGCGCGCCAGGTGCCCGCGGACTGCACGGTACTGTCCCTGCTCGAGTTCGAGGGCCTGGCGCAGCGCCGTGTGGCAGTCGAACGCAACGGCGAGATCGTGCCCAAGAGCCTGCACGCCCAGACCTCACTGACCAGCGGCGACCGCGTCGAAGTGGTCCACGCGATGGGCGGAGGCTGAGGCTCACGACGATCAAAAGCGAAAGAGCAGGTAACCACAAAGCTTTGTGGTCAATCAGCTTTTTCAGCTTCTCCGCTCGCAGTTATTGCCGCGACGCGTCGAAGCGGATCTCGCCGCCGACGATGGTCAGGTCGACCTTCGTGTCTGTCAGCTGCGCTTCGTCGATTTCCAGGATGTCCTGTGACAGCACCACAATGTCGGCCAGCTTGCCGGGCTTGAGGCTGCCGACGCGGTCTTCGTCGAAGCTGGCGATGGCGTTGTTGATCGTGTAGCTGGCCAGTGCCTCGGCGCGGCTCATGGCTTGCTCCGGGTGGAACTGTTCGCCGTTGGCCATCCGGCGCGAGACCGATGCTGCAAAGGAGGCGATCGGGTCGATCGGCTCGACCGGCACGTCGGTGCCATTGCCGATCAGCGCGCCGCTGTCGATCAGGCTGCGCCAGCGATAGGAGGTCGCGCGGGCGCGCTCTACCCCCAGTCGGGTCGGCACCCATGGGCCGTCGGAGGTGCAATGGACGCCCTGCACCGCGGCGATGATGCCCAGTTCGGCGAAACGCGGCTGATCAGCCGGGGCGACATGCTGGGCATGCTCGATTCGCCAGCGCAGTGCCGCGCCGTCGGTCTTGCCCTCGGCCCAGATGCGCGCATACAGATCAAGCAACTCGCGATTGGCCCGATCACCGATCGCGTGGGTGTTGAGCTGATAGCCGTGCTTGACCGCGATCTGCGCGGTGCGGGCAATATCTTCGAGCGGTTCGAGCACCAGGCCGGTGCTGTCCGGCAGGTCGGCATAGGGTTCGAGCAGCCAGGCGCCATGTGCGCCGAGGGCACCGTCGAGCTGACGCTTGATCGAACGCACGGCGAGAAAATCATTGCCCGTGGCGACCGTGCGGTAGCTCGGCAGCAGCCGATCCATGGCCTCGTTGCTCTCGCCTCGGACCATCACGTTCAGGCGCACCGGCAGCGCACCCTGAGCGGCCAGCTGACGGAAGAAGTCGATCTCGGCGAACGACGCGCCGGCGTCGTGGAAGGAGGTCACGCCATGCTTGAGCGCCTCGATCCCAGCCAGTTCCACCCGCTCGCGCAGCAACAGCGCCTGCTGGGCCGGACTGAGGCGGGCGTTGTATTCGGCCAGCGCGGCCCCGGGCAGGCGCTGCGCCGTCTCGCGCAGCAGACCGCTGGGCTGGCCCTCGGGCGTGCGCACGATGGTGCCGCCGTCCGGGTCGGCGGTGTTGTCATCGATGCCACCGGCACTGAGCGCGGCGGCGTTGGCGAAGGCGGCGTGGCCGCTGGCGTGGACCAGCAGCACCGGGTTGTCGGGTGAAACGGCATTGAGGCTGTCATTGCGCGGCACGCCATCGACCGCATCGGCCGGCACGGAAGTCAGCCGATCCTGATGCCAGCCGCGGCCGAGGATCCAGGCGCCCGGCTCGGCCTGCGCGACCGCCTCGGCAACCATCGTCACCAGTTGATCCCATTCGCGCACGCCGGACAGGTCGAGGATCTGCCTGGACTGGCCCAGACTCAGCAAGTGGCCGTGCCCTTCGATGAAGCCCGGAATCACCCTCCGACCGTCAAGCTCGATGACCTGGGTATTGCCGCCGATCAGCGGGGCGACATCGGCATTGCTCCCGACCACGACGATCTCATGACCCCGCACCGCAATCGCCTGCTGCTCGCCCAGCTCTGCATCGACAGTCGCAATCCGACCCCCGCGCAGCACCAGGTCGGCGGCTGTCGTGTGCACTTGCGGTTTCGACGCGGCCGGCGGCGGCGCCGGCTCGGAACAACCGCTGAGCAAGAGCATGGCGGCCAGGCCAACCAGGGCATTGCGCAAACCAGAAGTGCTGGATCCGATGGACATGAGGAATTCCCCTTTGGCTGGTTGGACATCCTACGCGCTGCACCGCGGCTCTACTGGGCCCTGTGCCCTGGGCCCTGAAAACGGGCTACTGGAACCGGCGACTGGACCTGCTCGTCTGACCCCTCAGCCTTGATCCCTCAGAGCTAAATGACCCCCACACTGCTCAAGAACACCAGCAGAATCAGCACCGGTGCCAGGAAGCGGGTCAGGTTCAACCAGAGCGCATAACCGCCGTTGCCCAGATCGGCCAGTTGCTCGCGGCGCAGGCGTTCGAGCAGGATCCAGCCGGCAAACACGGCAATCGCCAGGCCGCCGAGCGGCAACAGCACATTGCTCGCCACGTAGTCGGTGAAGTCGAGGATGTTGCGGCCGAACAGCCGCACTTCCGACCAGTGGGTAAAGCTCAATACGCTGCCGATGCCGATCGTGCCGGCGGTACCGCCGAGCAGCAGCGCCGCGAGCGGCCGGGTGAAGCCACGTTCGACCAGATAGGCGGTGCCGCCTTCGAGCAGCGAGATGGTCGAACTCCAG
>DAIMJK010000300.1:0-4409 GCA_036722245.1 Lysobacterales bacterium | reverse complement strand
GCTCTACCCGCCGGAAGCGGCCGTCGGGCGCAGAATAGACTCGCGTTGAGCGCAAGTGGCGCGCCAGCGGTTCGTCGTAGCGTTGCGCCAGAGGCTGGTGCACCTCCGACTCGTACAAGTCCGCAAAAGCCTTGGAATCCATCGCCTCGACGCGCGGATGCATCTTGGCTAGTCCGATTCTGGCGCTGGCGAGCACTTCCACAAAACGCGCTTCGAAGCGATTGGCCAGCGTGGGCTCCAGGCCACCGGCCAGGGCAGCTATCCCGTCCGCCTGAAGCATGGCCAACGCGGCGCACTGCTCGACGTTGCGCTCGGCCAGGTGCTTGAGCTGATCGGTGTACACATCCATCCAATCCAGCATGGTTCGCGCATCGACCCAGCCAAGTTTGCTGTTTGCGACCCGGAACAGCTCCGGATGCACCGTGCGCACCGCCTCTTCGACCGAGTGACCACGAGCGACTTGAACGCGGGCGGCCTCGAGAATCGTGTCACCCGGATCCTGCTTGTACTCGCGCAGGGCCGCCATGATCGGGTGTCCCCCCAGCCGCGCCTGCGGGTCGACACTGCGGCGGATCGTTGGTTGCTGCAACAGGCCGTACATCAGCAACGCGGTCAGCCCGAAGATCACCGCGAAGTGCGCATGCAATGAGCTGTCCGATCCCTCGCCCTCCTCGTCGCGCTGGCCGAAAGCAAGCAACAGGACCGCCGGCAACGCCGCGATCGACATCGCGAACAGTTCGATCCAGACGATCACGATCTCACCCCGAATAGTCCGACGCGGTAGCCTGCGTCACGTAACGCGCGGGTGGTGATGATGCTCAGCCAGACCCAGACGCCGATACCGATCAGCGGTACGGTGGAGGCGAACAACAGGCCCAGCTTGGTGCCACGGCCGTAGCCAAAGCCGCTGGCGATCAACAACACGCCGCGAAATGCCCACGCCAGCAGAGCGACGGCGACTGCCCAGCGCAGCAGCATCGGCTCATCCGGAAGCCCGCTGGTCAAGATTCGCAGCAATACGCAATAAACCAGTATGCGCTGGCCCTGGCTGGCGTCCAGCAGCGCGGCATCGCCCATGTCGGAGTCCGCACCGATCGAAAGCGTCTCCGGCGCGGCGTAGGGATTGGTGGCCTTGTCAGGCGCGAGTAGCGACACGGCATGTGGCCTTGTTGCGCCGGGTAAGGAGTTTGCCGAAGGTATTGCGGGATCGTGCGCTTCAACGCGGGCGCCAAAGTCCTGCTGCTGCGCGGTTGTCGATGTTTCGGCCTGTGCCTCTCCCTTCCGCTGCAGCCACGCCAGTGGCAGGCCTGGCGGGATGGCTCCGCTCTCGGCGTCGAGCGCCAGCACCACCTGGGTCGCCTGCGCGCCCGTACCGGGGAGCAGCAAGGTCACCAGTTGCACGGTCCTGCCGGTCTTCGAGGACAGACGGCTGGCCAGCCCGGAGCGGCCGCGGTGCCCGGTATCGATGACCAGTGACGCAGGCTGCAGCTCCGGCGTTCGTTTGGCCAATGAGGCAGCGGCTGCGGCGTGCAACTCGCGGGCATTGGCCGCAGCTGGCACCGGGCGATGCAAGGCCGTCAGCCGCCATCGTTGCGCCTGGAACTCGGCCGACAAGCCCTGCGGCCGACTCTGCACCCTGGCATCTGGCGGCAGCGCCAGACCGAAATCCGCCGTCAAGGGGTGGAACAAGGTGTCGGCCATCCGGACCCTCGGGACAGTGATACTGGAGAAATGCGCGCAACAAAGGCGGTAGGTGCGTGCATGATACGTCCGGTTTGGATCGCTGCGGCGGGGAGCAGATGATGAAATGGTGGTTCGTTCTGGGTGCCGCAGGCCTGGCGCTGTTCGAGGCCGCAAAGGTCTATTTCATCATGCCCTTTCCGGGCAGTCAGCCGCTCGGTGCGGTCGACATCGCCTATCAATTGCACAGCTGGCGCTGGCCTGTCCGGATCATCCTGCTTTTGCTGATCCTGTTCGGGTCCTGGCCGGTCTGGCGCGCCGGCCAGTCATCTCGAATCTGGGGTGCAGCTGCCCTGCTGCTGGTTGGGGCGCTGGGCTGGTTCGCGAACTTCCGAATGGCGGCCGATCAGATGTTCCGCCAACCGGAAGAGCTGCTGATGGTGAGCGCGGCAGAAAATGCCGTGGCGCTGGACCGTCTGGTCATCGGCGTATCGCGTCAGGGGGAGGCGCGGGCCTATCCGATCCAGTTCATCGGTTACCACCACCAGGTGCGCGACCGCCTCGCCGGTGCGCCGATATTGGTGAGCTATTGCACTGTCTGCCGCACCGGTCGGGTGTTTGAACCGCTGATTGATGGCCAGCTTGAGGAGTTCCGGCTCGTCGGCATGGATCGCTGGAATGCGATGTTCGAAGACAGCGGTAGCGGTAGTTGGTGGCGTCAGGCGAACGGGGAGGCGATCAGCGGGCCACGCAAGGGCCAGCTGCTGCCGGAATTGCCAGGCATGCAGTTGAGCCTGGCGCGCTGGCTGGAGATCCATCCGGACAGCCTGATCATGCAAGCCGACCCGGCGTCCGTCGATCGCTATCCGACCGACTACGACTTCGAGGATGGCAGCAGTCGGGGTGCGCTGACCGGCACCAACCCGGACTCCTGGGCGGAGAAGTCCTGGGTGCTGGGCATCACGCTGGACGGCCACAGCAAGGCCTATGACTGGAACCATCTACGTGACGTACGGGTAATCAATGACGAGATCGGTGGCAAGCCAGTGCTGCTGGTGCTGGCCGACGATCTGGCCAGCTTTTACGCCTACCTCAGACCGGATGGCAACGCGATCTTTGAACTGCTCGGTGACGAACTGGTCAGCGGCACGCAGCGCTACACCCTCGCGGGCAAGAACATGGAAGGGGACCTGCAGCGGATCTCCGCAAGCCAGGAGTTCTGGCACAGCTGGCGCACCTTCCAGCCCGACACCAGGCGCTATCCGGCCGATCCTTGACAGCTGGAGGTGGTCCCGGGCAGTTTCGCTACATCGCGAAGCGGGGCCGCCCCATCGGCCAGGTCGACTACCTGAAGATCGACAAGGTGTTGGTCCAAGCACAAGGCCCGGACATGCCGGGCCTTGCGAGGAGTAATTCGGATCACGCGTCGCGTGGCCCCAGCATCGATCAGCCGCGGCGCAGGCGGACGAGTGCGAGCAGGGACAGCAGCAATCCCATCAGCAGCATGCCGGACGTGCCGAGGCCGGGTACCGGCAGAGCCTCGATCGGGACACCGCCGCCGGGGGTGGCGCTGCCGAGGGTGATGTCATCAAAGCCAATCTGGTCGATCGTACCGCCGAAGTCCACCGAGCGGGCGACGCCGGTGAAATTCACACCCACCGGCTGCCAGTTGTCGAATGTGAACGGTGTGGTGCCGGTCGGTGGGGTCACCGGAAGCGTCAATTCCGTGAGCAAGTTGCCGGTGCCGTCCACACCGTCATACACGCGCACAAAGCCCGGTTCGTTGGCGGCCGAGTAGAAAAAGGAGAAACCCTCTTCGAAGCCGAAGGGCACATTCATGATCGCCGTGCCGGTCAGAAAGAACAGCACGGTATCGCCGGAAGGATTGAGTGCGAAGTTGCCGCTGCCGCCAGCGCTCCCCGAGATGATGCTCAGCGCAGCCGTGCCGAAGCTGATGCCGAAGTCCGGACCCGGGCCGGAGCCGTCGCCGCCCAGACCGCCGTTGTAGAACTCGAGCACTGCCTCTACATTGCCAAGCCCCTCGAAGCTCAGCACGGTAGTGGCTCCAACGCCTTGCACATCGGCAACACCCTTGACCGGATTTGCAGCCGGCTCCAGGCAGCACAGGCCAGTGGTCGCCGACGCGGTACTCGACAGTCCGAGCAGGGCCGCGGCGAGTACGACATTTCGCAGGGTATTCATTGTGGGTTCCTCGTCATGGGTAAGGTCTGGTTGCACAGGGAGCTGTTGTGGTGGTGCCCGCGAGCCGACGAAGCTCTGCCAGAGCAGTCGCTTGATGGAACTGGCCGAGCAAGGGTCACCTCCTGAACACGCCGATCCGGTACCCATGAAGAGCACCGTGGTCCGGATATTCGAACTGCCGAAAAAGCTCCGGTCAGGCGTCTGACGACCCCCGTCCCCCATCCGGATTTCTTCCGCCGGCAAGCTTCGGCGAAAACCACCCGTACGTCAATGAAAATGAAGAGCGGCACCGGGTTCGTGCACGGTGCATTCGTGCATCAGCTTGACGCCACTTCCCACCCAGGTGGCGGCACTTTCCGGTCAACTCGGACACGACACTCATCGCGTGATCTCCAGGGCCGCCTGCAGCCGTAAGTAGAGCCAGGAGCACTGTGGCGGACACCCGTCCGGACCGTGCTTTACGCCCTCACACTCTGGAGATACGACATGTTCGATACCGAGATCCTGGACACCGTTCGCGAGCCCGC
>DAIMJK010000299.1:0-4418 GCA_036722245.1 Lysobacterales bacterium | reverse complement strand
ATCCAGCAGCAGACCAGTGAAAGCAGGCCGGTGCCCATCGGCCTGTCCGGCCACACCAGCCAGTGCAGCACGCTCATCAACAGCACCAGAGCCGGCGCCAGTGACAGCCAGGGAACAGCCGGGCTGGGCCGCCTGCCGAGCAACAACAGCGCATGCAGATAGAGCGCAAAACCGAACGCGATCAACATCTTGCCAGCCACTGCACCCACCACCTGGTCGGTCCCCGGATACAGTCGGTAGATGAACCAGCCCAGCGGCGAGACGAGCAATGCGGCGGCCCACCAGCGCAAGGCCTTCCGATCACGCCCGGGCTCATCTGCCAGCAGCAGGCTCAGCGCCATCGCCGCCGCGGCCAGCAGCAGCAGGATCGCGAAGCCGCTACCGCTCATGGACGGGCGCGCTCGGGAACCACGGCCACGGGTTGCGGGCTCAACACCGCATCTCCAGCACGGTCGACGGGTTCATGGATGGACTGCTCACAAGGTCTGGGCGGGTCTTGACGTGACGCATACGATAGCAACAAGGCCATTGGATGCCCTCAGTCCTGCACCCGATGCGGTTCGCTACGCGCACCGACATCCTACGGCGCTTCGCTCCGGCAATTCTGGACCCTCAGCCCTCAACCCTGCTCTTCCGTCATACTTGCCATCCCTTCGTCGGCTGTGGGTCGAATACGAATGAGCGACACCAGATACTTTGTTGCACGCGACGGTCAAGAGATCGGGCCGTTCACGCGCAATGAGCTGCTGCGGGCGATCGCCGATGGCCGTTACGGGGCTGGCGATTTTCTCTGGCAGGACAGTGTGGGCGAGTGGCTGGCGCTGGAGTCGGTTCAACCCTTTGCGCGCCAGATCGGCCAGCCCGAGGTCATCGACGTGATCGAGCCGACGCCGACGCCTGTACCCCCGCAAGCACCACCCTTGAAGACGCCGAACCCGGACGATGTGCGTATCCTGCGCGGTACCCCGGTGGATGCGGCGGGCGCGCCACTGCCGGTCGTCGTTGGCCAGCCGGCGCAGGAGGGCCAGTTGCTGCGCCCGGGCGATCGTGCCGATCTGAGCCAGCGGCGCCCCTTCGTGCGCTATGCCGCGCGCCTGCTCGACATGGCTGTCTTCAGTTTCCTTGCGCTCGGCACAGCCGGGCTGTTCGGCTTGCATCTGCGCCCGGATCAGGCCTTCCTGCTGGAGATCTTTCTGCTCGCCCTGTATGTCCCGGTCGAAGCGCTGGTCATGAGCAAGTTCGGCACCACACCGGGCAAGGCACTGCTGCGCATCCGGGTAGTACGCGAGGATGGCCGACCGCTGGATCTGTCCACCGCGATGAACCGCGCCGTGATGGTCTGGTGGCGAGGTTGGGGTATCGGTGTGCCGCTCGTTTCCTTTGTCGCCCTGATCGTCGCCTTCAGCAAGTTGATGTCGACCGGCCAGAGTACCTGGGATCGCGACCTGCGCACGCGGGTCCTGCACGGCAGCATTACCCAGCGAGCAATGCAATTGTCATGAGCGGCGAGCCGGGCGGCGTACCGGTTCTGCTGCTGCACGGCTTGTGGATGGGCCGGCCAGCGCTGTGGCCGCTGGCCCAGCATCTGCGCGCGGCCGGTTTTCAGCCGCTGCTGCACGGCTATCCAACCATCCTTGGCGATCCGGCTCGCGAACGCAGCCGGCTGGGCGAGCGATGGCGCGGTCTGGGTCAGTACGTGCATGTGGTGGGCCATAGTCTGGGCGGCCATCTGGCCATCGCGACACTGGCCGAAGCCGATCCACCGTTGCCCACCGGCCGTATCGTCTGCCTGGCATCGCCGCTGGCCGGCAGCTGCGTGGCGCGCCGACTCGGTAGTGGCCGCTGGGGCGGATTGTTGATGGGGCGTGCAGGACCACAGCTGACCGAGACCGTCGCCGTACCACCGGGCCGTGAGGTGGCATCGATCGCCGGCGACCACGCGATGGGACTGGGGCGATTGTTCAGTCAGTTCGACGGCCCCAGCGATGGCACCGTCAGCGTGGCCGAAACCCGCATCGCGGGGCTGGCGGCGCACGCCACGGTGGCCGCCTCGCACAGCGGCATCATCTTCAATCGTCAGGCGGCCAGGTTGACGCTGCAGTTCTTGTTGCGGGGGGAGTTTGCGTCGGCTACTCCGGCCTGATTCGGTGCCATGCCGGCGCCGAAGTCGGGAGTCGGGAGTCGGGAGTGCGCAGCGTGGAGTGGTTTGCAGTTGCTGTTTTGGCTATTGCCGTTACTCCCTCCCTACTCCCTACTCCCTACTCCCTACTCCCTACTCGCTGTTCCCGACTTGTTTCGCCACCAGCCGAGCAAGCCGGACAATCTGAGCTATCTTGAACACCCCCGGCGCTCTTTTGCACCCATGACCAACCACCTGTTCCCGCCGTCGTCCATTCCCGTCTTGCCGATCGAGGGCGACGCTCGACGTTTCCCGGTCCACCGGATCTATTGCGTCGGTCGCAACTACGCCGAGCACGTGCGCGAAATGGGTGGCGACGCTTCGCGCGACCGGCCTGTCTTCTTCATGAAACCGGCCGACTCGGTGGTTGGCGACGGCATGGTCCTGTCCTTCCCATTGGCCACCGGTGATCTGCATCACGAGGTCGAACTGGTGGTCGCGCTGGGAAGCGGCGGCAGCCGGCTGAGCCCGGAGCAGGCAGCCGAGTGCGTCGCTGGCTACGCGGTAGGCATCGACCTGACCCGGCGCGATCTGCAGAAGGAGGCCAAGGCGGCCGGCCAGCCGTGGGATGTGGCCAAGGGCTTCGATCGCTCGGCGCCGGTCGGGCATCTGCGCCTGCGCGAGGACTGGCAACCCGCGGCGCAGGACTTGCGTCTGTGGGTGGACGAGGAGCTGCGCCAACAGGGCAACATCGAGCAAATGATACTGGGCGTGCCCGAGTTGCTCGCGGCCTTGTCGGAATTGTTCGAGCTGGCGGCTGGCGACCTGGTCTTTACCGGCACACCGGCGGGCGTCGGCCCGATCCGGCGCGGTCAGCGGGTACGGGCGGAGATCGAGGGCCTGCCGGCGCTGAACATCGCCTTCGCACCCTGAGCCTTTGCAGAGTCGCGCAGACGTGACCGACCTCTACGCCGTGTTCGGCGACCCGATCGGCCACTCGCGCTCGCCCGTGATCCATGCGCGCTTTGCCGAGCTGACCGGGCAGTCGCTGCGCTATGAAGCGCGCCGCGTCAGCATCGACGAACTCGCCGAGGCGCTGGCCGACTTTCGCTTCGATGGCGGACTCGGTGCCAACCTCACGTTACCGCTGAAGGAACAGGCGGCCGCCCTGTGCGATCGACTGAGCGAAGCGGCCCATCGCGCTGGCGCGGTCAACACGCTGATTCGCGCCGGCGATGGCTGGTCCGGCGACAATACCGACGGCCGCGGCCTGCTCGCCGATCTGGATCGGCTCGGCTATGCAGTCGCTGGCGCACGCATTCTGGTACTGGGTGCCGGCGGCGCAGCGCGCGGCATTCTTGCGCCGCTGCTGCAGTGCGGTCCGGCGCAGTTGCTGCTCGCCAATCGCAACATCGCCCGCGCCCAGCACGTCGCCGGCCATCTGATCAACCTGGGCCGGATCGAGGTGATCGACTGGGCCGGCCTGGCTGGCGTTGGCGGGGTCGATCTGCTGATCAATGCCACCGCGGCCGGTCATGCCCAGGTCGCGCTGGATCTGCCGGCAACGCTGCTGGCCGAGCACGGCGCCGCCTACGACTTGAGCTACGGCAATGCCGCGGCCAGCTTTCTGGACTGGGCAAGATCCCTGGGAGTGAAGCAATGCGCCGACGGCCTGGGCATGCTGGTCGAACAGGCGGCCGAGAGCTTCGCGCTGTGGCGCGGCCTGCGACCACCGACGGCGCCGGTGTTGGCGGAACTGCGCGCCGATTCACTGGCTGCCCGCAATACGTAGATTCACGCAGAGCGCGGTATCAAGCGAGATCGAAGCGATCTCGAGCGCACCCATGCCAGTCAGCGGCTGCCGCATCGGCTGCGCGGCCTGCTGCATCGCACCGTCGATCTCCAGCCCCCTGCCGGGAATGCCCGATGGCAAGCCGGCCGGCGTCGCTTGCCCGCAACTGGATGATCAATTGCGCTGCAAGCTGTTCGGTCAGCCAGAGCGGCCTGCGGTGTGTGTTCGACTGCGCCCGCAACCGAGCATGTGCGGGAGCAACCGCGCGGAAGCCATGGCGCACCTTGACGCCCTGGAGCAGGCGACCGCGCCGAGCGACATTGGATCGGTGATCGGAACTCTTCCCAGGGATGGCGCTACGAGAAGCTGATCGAAAGCCTTCGTGGTCCGGCGGACCAGTGATCGCTGCCGTCGATGTCGGGAGCGAGTGAAACTCATGTGGCGAGCTCCGGTTCTTGCTCTTGCTCTTGCTCTTGCTCTTGCTCTTGCTCTTGCTCTTGCTCTTGC
>DAIMJK010000298.1:0-4502 GCA_036722245.1 Lysobacterales bacterium | reverse complement strand
GGCGCTGGGGATGTTGACGGCGATACGGCGGTGCCTGCGGATGGTGAACGAGTGGGCGCAATTGGGGGCTGCGGGCCCAGGGTTGAGGGATGAGGGACTTCCGGATCAGGTACTAGGGCTGAGGGCTGAGGGGCCAGAAGAGCAGGAGCCGAAGCAACTGCCGCAGTTGCTGGCCTCGTGCAACCGGGTGGCGGACACTCTCCCTCAGCCCTCACCCCTCAGCCCTCAGCCCTGCTTTGCTGACCCCTCAGCCCTCAGCCCTCAGCCCTCTCCAGCAAAAGATCCAGCACGGCTGTCACTAACCTCGATTCCCCCCGAAGACCCCGCCACCTACGCCATGATCTGCGCCGCCGATACGGTCGGGGTGTTCCAGATCGAGTCGCGGGCGCAGATGTCGATGTTGCCGCGGTTGCAGCCACGCTGCTTCTACGATCTGGTGATCGAGGTGGCGATCGTGCGGCCGGGGCCGATCCAGGGTCGCATGGTGCATCCCTACTTGCGTCGGCGACAGGGCATCGAGGCGGTGGACTATCCATCCGACGACCTGCGCCGGGTGTTTGAACGCACGCTGGGCGTGCCGATCTTCCAGGAGCAGGTGATGCAGCTGGCGATCGTCGCGGCTGGTTTCAGTCCGGGCGAGGCCGATCAGCTGCGCCGCTCGATGGCGGCCTGGAAACGCCACGGCGGGCTGGAGCATTTCCGTCGCCGGATCGTCGAAGGCATGCAGGAGCGTGGCTATCAGACCGACTTTGCCGAGCAGGTCTTCGAGCAGATCAAGGGTTTTGGCTCCTACGGCTTCCCCGAGTCGCACGCCGCCAGCTTCGCCCTGCTGGTATACGCCTCGGCCTGGCTCAAATGCCACCACCCGGCCGCCTTCTGCGCCGCCCTGATCAACTCCCAACCGATGGGTTTCTATTCCCCCGACCAGCTGATCCAGGACGCCCGCCGCCACGGCGTCAAGGTGCGGCCGGTGGATGTGCGGTATTCGGGCTGGGAGTGTACTTTGGAGCCGGCTCGCGAGCTTGGCAGTCGGAGGTCCAGAGGGAGCGAGGGCACAGGGCTCAGGGCCCAGGGCCCAGAAGAGCAGGGCACAGGGCACAGGGCCCAGGGCCCAGAAGAGCAGGGCACAGGGCTCAGGGCCCAGGGCCCAGAAGGCAAGAGCGCAAGCCCCGGAGCTTGGCTGCAATCTGATCGGAAAGCATCGAGCCCGGAGGTGCTGGCAAAGTCGGCACTCAACACCCCGAACGCCAAAGAGCCACGACCGTGCGAGCTCTTGACTGGTCCCTGGGCCCTGGGCCCTGGGCCCTGCTCTACTGGGCCCTGGGCCCTGAGCCCTGGGCCCTCGCCCCGCGCAAACCCACAACCAGCGATCAGGCTGGGAATGCGTCTGGTCCGCGGCCTGTCACGCGCCGGTGTCGAGCGGCTGGAGGTGGCGCGGGCTGAGCGGGCATTTGTCGACGTGCAGGATCTGGCCGAGCGGGCGCACCTTGCGCGTGATGATCTGCAGGCGCTGGCAGCGGCCGGGGCGCTGAAGGCGCTGGCCGGGCACCGTCATCGAGCGCATTGGGCGGTGGCCGGGATCGAGGCGCAGCGACCGCTGCTGCGCGGGGTGCACAGCCCGGAGACACAGATCGCCCTGCCGCTGCCATCGCGCGCGGCCGAGGCACGCGCCGACTACGCCAGCGTCGGCCTGACCCTGGGCACCCATCCGCTCGCCCTGCTGCGGCCACAACTGCGGGCACAGGGCTGGCGCAGCAGCAGCCAGGTGCTCGCCCTGCCCCACGCCAGCCGCACCCGTGCCGCCGGCCTGGTCACCCTCCGGCAACGCCCCGGCACCGCCGCCGGCGTGACCTTCATGACGCTGGAGGACGAAAGCGGCTGGCTCAACATCGTCGTCTGGAAGGCCCTGGCCGAAGCCCAGCGACGCGTCCTGCTGGAATCGAAACTGCTCGGCATCGAAGGCCGCCACGAATCCGCCGAAGGCGTCCACCACCTGATCGCCGAACGCCTGCATGATCTGAGCGGGATGCTGGATGGGCTGGATGCCAGGTCGAGGGATTTTCATTGAGAGCAGGGCCCATAAGAGCAGGCCCAGGGCATAGGGCCCAGGGCCCAGAGGGACTGGTGCCAGATTGAACTGCGCGCCGGACACGTAGTCTTGCGCCGCTCCGCTCTACTGGGCTCTGGGCCCTGTGCCCTGGGCCCTCGCTCTTATTGACACTCATTCGTATTCGCGTACACTTTCTCCATCACAGTCACCCTCCGCCGATCCCGACCATGTACGTCTGCCTCTGTAACGGCGTCACCGAAGCGATGATCCGCGATGCGGCCGCCGAGGGCGTCAGCAGCCTGCCCGAACTCACCGCCAATACTGGCTGTGCGGCTGGCTGTGGCAGCTGCGCCGACGAGGCGCTGGCGATCCTGCATGCCAGCCACGCGGCGCAGCGGATGCCGTGGTTGTTACGCCCGCTCACGGTGCAGATGGCTGTCTGAACCTGCGGTTTGCCGCCAAGCTCGGCAGGTGGATTACTTCGCAACCATCGCACTCTGACTCGCACCGGTTGGTGTCGGCGGGGTCAGCGCAACGCGATCCCACCTGCGAAGCTCTCTCGTTTGCGTTCCGACCTGCCCGCGAGGCAATGGTTATCATGGTCCCTTGTTCACCCTGAAGGGAGTCGGCCATGAAAGGCGACGCTGGCGTCATCAAGCATCTCAATGTGATCCTCGGCAACGAACTGGTCGCGATCAATCAGTACTTCCTGCATGCCCGCATGTACGGCAACTGGGGCTACAAGGCGCTGGAGAAATACGAGTACCACGAGTCCATCGACGAGATGAAGCACGCCGATCAGCTGATCGAGCGGATCCTGTTTCTGGAAGGTCTGCCGAACCTGCAGAAGCTGGGCAAGCTGCACATCGGCGAAAGTCCGACCGAAGTACTGCGTGCCGACCTGAAGCTCGAACTCGAGGCCATCCCCGACCTGCGCAAGGCGATCGCCTACTGCGAAACCGTTGCCGACTACGTCAGCCGCGACCTGCTGCGCAGCATCCTGGCGTCAGAAGAAGAGCACGTCGACTGGATCGAAACCCAGCTTGAACTCATCGCCAAGCTAGGCACCGAACTCTACCTGCAGAGCAAGCTGGGTGAGTAGGTGGCAAAGGTGACGATCTCGCGAACCGAGAGCTGAGGGCCCAGGGCTCAGGGCCCAGGGCCCAGAAAAGCTGGCGCAAGGCCTCACTCAAACGCCGGCCGGTTCCTCGCGCCCGCCCGGCTCCGATTCCCGCCCCGATTCACAATGCGCGAGGGCGGCCGGCGCTCTTGGTTCGACAGCCCGTTTCCCATCCGCTCGCGCTACGGCTGTTGACGCGGTTCGCGCAGCTCACCGACATCCTAGCCGCCACGCCGCTCTTCTGGGCCTTGGGCCCTTGGGCCCTTGGGCCCCTGGCCCTTGGGCCCTGGCCCTTGGGCCCTGGCCCTTGGGCCCTGGCCCTTGGGCCCTGGGCCTTGAGCCCTGGGCCCTGAGCCCTGGGCCCTGGGCCCTGCTCTTCTGACACCCTCAGCCCTCAGCCCTGCTCCCAGACCGCTTCGCCCACGCCGTCGCCTGCGCCGCCCATGGGTCCTCCGGCCATGGGTGCTTCGGATAGCGGCCCTTCAGCTCCTTGCGCACTTCCGGATAGGTGCGGTCCCAGAAGCCTTTCAGGTCAGCGGTCAGCTGGACCGGTCGCCGCGCCGGGCTGAGCAGTTCCAGCAGTACTGCGACCCGGCCGCCGGCGATGCGCGGCCCGTCGGCCAGGCCGAACAGTTCCTGCAGCTTGACCGCCAGCACCGGCGCCTCGCCCTCGCGATAGCGCAAGCGGTGACTGTGGCCACTGGGCACGCTCAGCTGGATCGGTGCCTCGCGCTCCAGCAACTGGCGCTGGGCGTGATCCAGCCGCGCTTCCAGGGCTTGCCGCAGGCGCTGGGTGTCGATCGCATCGAGCCGGCGCAGGCCATCGAGCCACGGCGCAAGCCACTGCTCCAACTCGGCCAGCAGCGCTGCCTCGCCAAAATCCGGCAATTGCGCCTGCGGCATCCACTCAGCCAGGCAGCGCGCGCGCAACAACCACTGCCGCAAGCCCTCGTCAAAGGGCAGCGCGTCCATTCCCAGATTGCGGATGCCCTCGATCAGGGCCGGCAAGACCGCATCGCCTGGCTCAATCGGAACCGGCTTGCGATCCAGCACGAAACGCCCGACGCGTCGCTCGATCGCCGCTTCGACCGCCCGACTGCCGCGCTCGAAGCCGAGCGTGCGACGGACCTCGATCCGCTGCGCCAGCCACTGCTCGACCCAGCGCGGATCGACCGCGGCGGCGCGGCGGATCCGTAGTTCGCCTGCCCGGCCGGCCAGGTCGAAGGCGACCAGCCAGGGTGCCGCGGCCAGACTGGCGCTCTCCGGCAGGCTGGCTTGCGTACCCTGCAGCAGTCGATAGCGGACGCCACCGCCGCGCTGGGCGAGGCGATC
>DAIMJK010000297.1:0-4539 GCA_036722245.1 Lysobacterales bacterium | reverse complement strand
GCATCGCGAGTACCACTTCGAGATCGAGATCTGCGTCCACCTGGCGGCGCACGGCTGGTTGTACGACGAGGGCGATGCCGCCCGCTTCGACCGCAGCAGCGGGCTGTTTCTGCCGGACCTGCAGGATTGGCTGCAGCAGACCCAGCCGCAGGCCTCGGCCAAGCTCAGCAATACCCACGGCACCAACCTGCCGCGCGTGCTGGCCGAGCGCGTGCGCAAGAACCTCAACGAGCGCGGCACCCTCGAAGTGCTGCGCCGTGGCGTGGAGATGCTGGGTCTGACCGCGCCGCTGTCGCTGGCCCAGTTCCAGCCGGCGCTGGCGATCAATGCCGAAACCCAGGCCCGCTACGCCGCCAACCGGCTGCGGGTGGTGCGGCAGGTCTGCCACTCGCCGAACAACACCAGGGACGCGCTGGATCTGGTGCTGTTCCTGAACGGCATCGCGGTGGCCACGGCCGAGTTGAAGAGCGACTTCACTCAGGGCGTGCAGGATGCGGTTGACCAATACCGTTTCGACCGCCTGCCGCAGCCCAAGGCCGGCATGGTCGAGCCGCTGCTGGGTTTCCCGGGCGGTGCGCTGGTGCATTTTGCGGTCAGCCAGAGCGAAGTGATGATGTGCACCCGCCTGGCCGGCCCGGCGACGCGCTTCCTGCCTTTCAACCGCGGGAATGGCGGCGCCGCCGGCAACGCACCCAACCCAGCAGGTTTTGCCACCGCCTACCTGTGGGAAGAGGTCTGGCAGCGCGACAGCTGGCTGAACATCCTGCACCGCTATCTGATCGGCAAGCGGGACGAGCGCAAGCAGCTGCAAGCCCTCATCTTCCCGCGCTATCACCAGCTGGACGCGACCCGCAAGCTGGTCGCTGAGGTGCTGGAGAATGGGCCCGGGATGCGCTACCTGATCCAGCATTCGGCGGGATCGGGCAAGACCAACTCGATCGCCTGGAGCGCGCATTTCCTTGCCGACCTGCACGACGCCGAACACCGCAAGCTGTTCGACAGCGTGCTGGTGGTCAGCGACCGCAATGTGCTGGATGCGCAGTTGCAGGAGGCCATCTTCGACTTCGAGCGCACCACCGGCGTGGTGGCCACGATCACCGGCGAGCGCCGCAGCAAGAGCGAGGAACTGGCCGAAGCCCTGCAGGCCGGCAAGAAGATCATCGTCTGCACGATCCAGACCTTTCCCTTCGCCCTGCAGACCGTGCAGGAACTGGCCGCCACCGAGGGCAAGCGCTTTGCCGTGATCGCCGACGAGGCGCACAGCTCGCAGACCGGGGAATCCGCGGCCAGGCTCAAGCAGTTGCTCTCGGCCGAGGAATGGGCCGAGCTGCAGGACGGCGGCGAGATCGACACCGAAACCCTGCTGGCCGCCCAGATGAGCGCCCGCGCCGCAACGAGTGGCCTGACCTACATCGCCTTCACCGCCACACCCAAGGCCAAGACGCTGGAGCTGTTCGGCCGGCCGGGCGCCGATGGCCTGCCCCAGCCCTTCCACGTCTATTCGATGCGGCAGGCCATCGAGGAGGGCTTCATCCTCGACGTGCTGCAGAACTACACCAGCTACAAGCTGGCCTTCCGCCTGGCCCATGACGGCCAGGCCTTCGATGAAAAGGCGGTCGAGCGCGCGGCGGCGATGAAGGGCCTGATGCAGTGGGTCCGGCTGCACCCCTACAACATCGCCAGCAAGGTGCAGATCGTGGTGGAGCATTACCGCGAAAACGTCCAGCCGCTGCTGGCAGGTCGCGCCAAGGCCATGGTGGTGGTGGGCAGTCGCAAGGAGGCGGTGCGCTGGCAGAAGGCCATCCGCGAGTACATCGCCCGGCGCAACTACCCGCTGGGCGTGCTGGTGGCCTTCTCCGGCGAAGTGAACGACCCCGACAGCTTCCCCGAAGCGGTGACCGAGCACAGCGCGCTGCTGAACCCGGAGCTGCGCGGGCGCGACCTGCGCAAGCTGTTCGCCGAGCCCGAGTATCACCTGCTGCTGGTGGCCAACAAGTTCCAGACCGGCTTCGACCAGCCGCTGCTGTGCGGCATGTATGTCGACAAGCGACTGGGCGGCATTCAGGCGGTGCAGACGCTGTCGCGGCTCAATCGCGCCCACCCTGGCAAGGACACCACCTACATCCTCGACTTCGTCAACGAGCCGGACGAGATCGTCTCGGCCTTCAGGACCTACTACGACACAGCCGAGCTGACCGCGGTCACCGATCCGCACCTGGTCTTTGACCTGCGCGCCAAGCTCGATGCCGCCGGTTACTACGACGACTACGAGGTTGACCGCGTGGCCCGGGTCGACCTGGACCCGCAGGGCACCCAGAAGCAGCTCGATGCGGCCATCGCCCCGGTCGCCGATCGCCTGCTGCGACGCTACAAGCTGCTGCGCGACCAGATGCTCGCGGCCGAAGCCGTCGATGATGACGCGGCAGCCAACACCGCCAGGGACCAGCTCGATGCACTGGTGCTGTTCAAGCACGACATGGGTGCCTTCATCCGCCTGTACGCCTTTCTGAGCCAGATCTTCGACTACGGCAACACCGAGATCGAAAAGCGCTTCCTGTTCTACAAGCGCCTGATCCCGTTGCTGGACTTCGGCCGCGAGCGCGACAGCGTCGATCTCTCCAAGGTCATCCTCACCCACCACACGCTGCGCTCGCGCGGCGGGCAGGCGCTGCCGTTGGTGGGAAAGGGCGAGTTCAAGCTGGCGCCCATCGATGCCGCCGGCAGCGGCAAGCTGCAGGTCAAGGAGCAAGCCCTCCTGGCCGAGATCATCGAACGGATCAACGGCCTGTTCGAAGGCCAACTGACCGACGCTGACCAGCTGCTCTATGTCAACGGCGTGCTCAAGGGCAAGCTGCTGGAGAACGAGATCCTGGTGCAGCAGGCCGGCAACAACAGCAAGGAGCAGTTCGGCAACTCACCGGACCTGAACCAGGCGCTGATGGATGCCATCATCGACGCCTTCGAGGCCCACCAGGCCATGAGCTCGCAGGCCCTGGCCTCCGAACGCGTCCGCGCGGGGTTGAAGGACATACTGCTCGGACCTGCGCAGTTGTATGAGGCACTGCGGGCTCGGGGGCGGCCGGCCGGACCACCGGATGTTCCGACCGGCAATGCGCCTGAGGTATCGCCCTGACTTTGCCTGGTGTCACGCTGTCCCAGGGTCGACCCGCCGCTACGGCCTGGTTGGAGCGCGCGGATGAACGTCGGACTTCATCATGTGTTGATCCCGATAGCTTCCGCAGGCTCAGGAAGCGTCCGATCCCCGAACCCGATCATTGCGGTCGATGAATTCAAGGTTCGGCGGATAGCCCCTCCGCCAGCCCTCACTGATAGGTCTTGATCGCCGCCTTGCAGATCGAGCCTTCCGGGTTCTCCCGGCAGGAATCGCGCATGCCTTCGCAGGCGGCCACGCCGATCTTGCGGGCGGACTCCACCGCGGTCTGGGCAATCATCTGGGCTGCGGCATTGTCCTGACTGGCCGCGGCCGACTCGGCTTCGGCCAGTTGCGCCTCCAGTCGGCTGACACAGTTGGCGTAGACACGGTCGGCCGGATCGCTGCTGCAGCCAGCGAGCAAGCCCAGGGCGATCAGACAGATCAGCGGACGCATCGGTATTCCTTGGAAACGGCGAGATGGCCTCATCTTAGCCCGGAAGGCGGACGAAGCGACAACGGCCAGCAGGGCCGCGGGTGCGATTCAAACTGATGCAGCGATGCGGACCTGTGGTTTGAAGTCGGGAGATGGGAGTCGGGAGTCGGGAGTAAGAGCAAGGGCGAAATCCAGGCAAAAGCGAAAGCCAAAGTCAAAGCCCACAGCCGCCCCCGTCACCATCAAGCTCCTGCGGCGTGAAACGCCAATGGCAGGCGCGGGGACGGCATCGACAGCAAGTGCGAACCTCGTGACGATGCCCACTCCCGACTCCTGACTCTGGTGGTCGCGGCTGAATCGTCTGCATCTGTTTGGCCGGGCTCTTGCCCTTCTGGGCCCTGGGCCCTGGGCCCTGTGCCCTAGTTCGCCGCATTCCACACCAGATTGAAGCCCACCGAGCGCTCCTGGCCGAACGTCGACAAGTCATCGGCAGTGGCGAAGTAGTCCTCGTCCAGCGCGTTGCGCAGGTATAGCTGCAGCTTCCAGCTTTCGCCGATGCGCCAGTTCAGATCCAGATCGAGGATGTCCACCGCGTCGCGTTCGAGTTCCTCGAAGCCGGGCCGGTCCATTGCCCACCGGTGGGTATAGAAGGCGCCGAGAGTGACGTCGGTGAACTCGTAGCGGGCTTCCAGCGTGGCGGTCAGGGGCGGCGAGCCATACAGCGGGGCGCCGGTCAATTCGTCCTTGCTGCGCACCAGGGTCGCGCCGGCGCGCAGGGACAGGCTGGAGGTCGCGCTCCAGCCGAGGCTGCCTTCGGCACCATGCAGCTTGGCCGAGCCGATGTTGGTATAGCCGTTGATGTCCTCAGCGATCTCGAACAACTGGATCAGGTCGTCGACCTTGGTCTGCCAGACGTGAATGACGCCGTCGAAGTTGCCCGACTGCCAGCCGT
>DAIMJK010000296.1:0-4540 GCA_036722245.1 Lysobacterales bacterium | reverse complement strand
CCCGACTACAGCGCGGCAATATGCTCGACCATCCGTCGCTGCATCACCGGGTCGGGCAGGGTGCCCAGCGCCGCAGCCATGTTGTCGATCATGTGGCGAGCCTTGCTGGTGGCCGGCGTGGCGACCGTGACCGCCGGATGGGCGATGACGAACTTGAGGAAGAACTGGGCCCAGGAAGCCGCGCCAAACTCCGCCGCCCACTCCGGCAGTGCCTTGCCACGCACGCGATCCCACAGCCGGGTGCGGCCGAAGGGCGCGTAGACCAGAACGCCGATTCCGCGATCCAGAGCAAGCGGCAGGATCCGCTCGGCCATCTTCAGATTGTCGATGGCGTAGTCGATGCCGATGAAATCCAGCCGCTCGGTCCGCATCAACTGCTCAAGCTCGTCATACAGGTTCGGGCGGGTGTTGGTGATGCCCAGATGGCGGATCCGACCTTCTTCGCGCAGTTCCTTCAGCAGCCCGAGCTGGACCGGAATGTCGGCTACGTTGTGGACCTGGATCAGGTCGATCACCGACTTTCCGACGCGCGCGAAGGAGGTCTCGATCTGGGCCTGTGCCGCGGCAGGATCGGCGCCGCTGCCGTCGCGGCCGGCGACATTGAGCTTGGTTGCCCAGAACAGCTTGTCGGTCAGATCAAGCTCGGCCGCCAGCCGACCGGCCACTTCCTCGGACGCACCGTAGCTGGGGGCGGTGTCGAACACCGTGCCGCCATGCCCGACCATCGCGCTCAGGACCTCGCGCAGCGCAGCCACATCCTCACTGCCGGCCGCCGCCGAGAAGGTCGCCGAGCTGCCCAGTCCGACCACCGGCAACTGCACGCCGGACGACGGCACCGCTCGGGTGATCAACCCCGGGCCAGCCAACAGGCTGCGCGGATCGAGCGCCAGCAAGGTGGCGGCGGCGATGGAAAGCTGCAGTGATTGACGTCGGGTGATCATGTCTGGGCTCCTGGTTCAGTCGTATTGACACCTTACAGCCCAGAGGGCACAGGGCACAGGGCCCAGAAGAGCAGAGCAGCTTCTTGCCAGGCCCTATGCCCTGGGCCCTATCTGTCGTTGCCCGACCCCGACCTCATCGAGCGATAACCCTGAGGGGCATTCAACCGTCCCGCTTGGCCTCCGTCGCCAGCTTCTGCTGCCTACGCCCCAGCCAGATGCCTAACGCGGCCCAGGTCAGTGCCAGCGGGACGGCCACGCTGGCCAGCCCGGCCAGGCCCATGCCGAGTTTGCCCAGCAGGCCTTCCACCTGCGCCCCGGCAACGTCGCCGCCGCGGTAGACAAAGGTGTCGATGAAAGCCTTGGACTTGTACTTGTCCTCCCGACTGACCACCGTATAGAGGGTCTCGCGCGCGGGCCGCGTGATGGCCCGCAGGATCGCACGGAAGGTGGCCTCGAACACGATCAGCGCGGCCAGCGAGGCGACCAGTGCCAGACCGATGAAACCCAGCGCGACAGTGATGGGGAGCAGCGCCAGCGTCACCGAAACCCCCAGCCGCTTCATCAGCTGACCTGCGATCACCGCCTGCAGCAGCAGCGTGGCAAGCTGAGTGATCAGGTCGATCCGGGCAAACATGGTCGTGCGCAGGTCCAGATCGTCGCCCAGTTCGGCGACCATCTGGAGCCGGGTGAAATACAGAAACGTGGCCATGATCGTCAGGATCACGATGTAGCCGGCCATGCCGAGCAGATAGCGCGAGCGCAGCACCGCCCGCAAGCCTTCCCAGGCTCGGCCGCCGATGATCGCTGGTTCCTCCATCGGCGTGGTCGGCGATGCGCCTGGCGATCCACCGACGCGGGCCTGGCTGCGCGCCACCGCCCAGGCCACGCCAATGGCCAGCATCAGGAAGCCGACCGCCACCAGCAGCAGCGCCGGCGTGCCCAGCGGCTCGGCCAGCATCGATGCCAGCCACGGACCGAAGATCGCTCCCAACGTGCCGCCGACCGCGATCAGGGCAAAGAAGCGCTTGCTCTGCTCGAGCGTGAAGCGGTCGGCCATCAGGGCCCAGAACAGCATCGTGACGAACAGGTTGAAGACGCTGAACCAGACGTAGAAGACCTGGCCGCTGGTTACCCCGACCACGGTCGGGGCGCTGACCAGCAGCACGTAGAAGGCAAGCAGGCTGAGGGCGAAGAAACCATAGGTCGCGGCAATGAACTGCACACGGCGATAGCGGCTGACCAGCCAGCCGAAGACCGGATTGGCCAGCAGCGTCACCACTGCGGTGCCCATGAACAGCCAACGTACGGTCTCGATGCCGCGCTGCATGCCGAGGGCCTCGCGCGCCGGACGCAGCACCATCAGAGCGGTCAGGATGCAGAAGAAATAAAGCGCCGCCAGCAAAACCGGGGTGAGCTCGCCGCGGCGCAGGTTGAACAAACGATGCAGGTACTCAGCCATGTCGAGTCCGCGCGCTGGCCACGGTCATCCGACCGTAGCGATTCCGTCGCTCGTCCCGCCGAGGCCGGTCAAGCATCTCGAAACACCATCTGCGCATCTGCTGCATGGTTGCGCCCCGGCTCCGATCACAGATCGATCAAGCTACCCGAGCGAGCGCCGTCTTGCCACCCTCACCCGACGAAGCGCGCTCAGGCATCATTGGGCCGGCCTGTTGAGGACTGGAACGCCGATGATCAACAACGACGTACTGCGGAGCATCCGCTACATGCTCGATCTGAGCGACGCAAAGCTGCTGCAGATTGCGCAGCTGGCCGACCCGGATCTTGCCGTCGACCGCGAATTGCTGGGGGCTGCCTTGAAGCGCGAGGGGGAGGCCGGCTTCATCGAATGCAGTGATCAGCTGCTGGCTCACGCACTCGAAGGACTGGTGATCCACCTGCGCGGGCGCGACCCCGCCCAACCAGCCCGACCGATCGAGGCGCGGGTCAGCAACAACCTGATCTTGAAGAAGCTCCGGGTCGCCTTCGAGCTCAAGGACGTCGACATGCACCAGATCTTCGCCAGCGCGGGTTTCGCCGTGTCCAAACCGGAGCTGTCCGCACTGTTCCGGCAACCCGGGCACAAGAACTACCGCCCCTGTGGCGATCAGTTGCTGCGCAACTTTCTGAAGGGCCTGACCCTGCGCGTGCGGGGCTGAAACTCTGGAACAGACCACTGGATCTGCTCAGCGTGCCACCCCAACCCAGGCGCCTGTCGCCAGCAAGCGAGCGGAGCCAGGATGCCGCATTCCAGATCCGCGGAACGTAGGCCTTGATTGAAGCCCGCTGATCCAACAGCGCTTTGCTTGCTCAGCCTACATCCGACTCTCGCGCCAGCCAGCTCGCGACGTAACTGCAGCTGGCCCGAATCTGCAGTCCTTCGGCGCGCGCAAAACCAACGCCCGCCGCAACCAGCCGCGCGGCCAGGCCCTGCCCGCGCAAGGCCGGCGGCGTGTACGTATGAGTGAAATCGATCCAGCCCGGACCGAGTCGGTATTCGAGCTGGGCGACATGTTCATCGCTACGGATCACGAAGCGATGCTGTTCGGGTTCATGGGTGATCATCGCCGCTCCACCGGCACAGCGCCGCAGGTAGCACATGATAGTCGCGCGCCAGTGCGATCAGCACTTTGCGATCGTCGGGGCGCCTGTTGGTGGCGTCGATGACCGTTCTCCGCCTGTTCCGTTATTCTTCCAGCGCATGGAAAATATCAACCCGCGTCCCTTCGTCGTGCCTTGCGCGCAGTTGAGCTGGCGAGCGCCCTTGCGCTGGCTGGCGCTGGGCTGGGGTGATGTGCGACGGGCGCCCGGGCTGAGTCTGGTGTTCGGGCTGGTGATTCTGGCGGTCAGTGTGGCGGTATCGGCGATGGCCTGGCAACTGGGGCGGTTTGCTCTGCTGGCGGCGCTGTTGTCGGGCTTCGTGTTCGTCGCGCCGTTGATCGGCGTGGGTCTGTACTGCGTCAGTCGCGAGCTGGAAGCGGGTCGGCAGCCGAGTCTGCGCCATTCCTTCACCCTGGCGCGGCGAGTCGCTGGCCAGGCGGCGGTATTCGCGCTGGCGCAGTTGGTGGTGCTGCTGGTCTGGTCGCGCGCCGGCATGATGGTCAGCGCCTTCGTGCCGCTGGATCCGGACAACTGGCGCACCGTGGCCGAGTTCCTGCTGATCGGCTCGGCCGCCGGCTCGGTGTTCGCGGCATTGACTTTCGCCGCCGCCGCGGTCTCGCTGCCGATGATCGCCGACCGCGAGGTCGACATGATCACCGCCTGCGTGTCGAGCATCAATGCGGTGCTGCGCAACAAGGGCCCGATGCTGTTGTGGGCCTTCCTGCTCGCGCTGCTCACCGCAGTCGGCTTCGCCACGGCCTACCTGGGTCTGGTCCTGATCATGCCCTGGCTGGCCTACGCCACCTGGCATGCGTATCGCGAGACGCTGGATGCGGGGGCGTGGCCGAAGCTGGATTGAGAGCAGGGCCCAGGGCATAGGGCCCAGGGCCCAGCAAGGTCACGAGCCGACCTGAGGCCAGTCAAAGCGCGATGGCAGCGCGAAAGACTCCGTACTCGCCTCACCTTGGCTCCGGACTGGGCCCTGGGCGCTCAGTCCTTGG
>DAIMJK010000295.1:1503-4555 GCA_036722245.1 Lysobacterales bacterium | reverse complement strand
TGCTGACGTGGTTGAACCGCTTCTGAGCGCCCAGCCGGGCCCATTGCGCCGGCTGCTGCGCTATGCCCGTGGTCATCGGCGCCGGATCTGGGCCGCCGCTACGTGCTCGGTCGTCAACAAGCTGTTCGATATCGCCCCGGAGATCCTGATCGGGGTGGCGATCGATGTGGTGGTGCGCGGCGAGCAGAGTTTCCTGGCCGCGCTCGGTCTGGTCGATCCGAAGTTGCAGATTTTCGTGCTCGGCGGCCTGACCTTCCTGATCTGGGCCGGCGAGAGCGTGTTCGAGTACCTTTACCTGCTGCTCTGGCGCGGTCTGGCGCAAGACCTGCAGCACGAGCTGCGGCAGGACGGTTTCGCCCATCTTAGCCAGCTCGATCTGCCCTTCTTCGAGGAACAGCGCAGCGGCAACCTGGTCGCGATCCTGAATGACGACATCAACCAGCTCGAGCGCTTTCTCAACGGCGGTGCCAACAGCCTGATCCAGGTGGCGACGACGCTGGTCGCGGTTGGCGGCGTCTTCTTCGTGATCTCGCCGACCATCGCACTGCTCGCCTTCACCCCGATCCCGGTGATCCTGTGGGGCGCGTTCCATTTCCAACGCCGGGCCCAGCCGCTGTACGCGTCGGTACGCGAACGCGCCGGTCACCTGGCGGCACGGTTGGCAAACTCGATCGCCGGCATCGCCACGATCAAGAGCTTCACCCGCGAAAGCTTCGAGCTGGAGCAGCTCAGTGCCGACAGCGCTGCCTATTGTGCAGCGAATGAGCGCGCAATCCGGATCAGCTCGGCCTTCATTCCGTTGATCCGGATGGCGATCCTGGCCGGATTTCTGGCCACGCTCGTCGTCGGTGGCCTGATGACGCTGGATGGGCGTCTCAATGTGGGACTGTACGGCGTGCTGGTGTTTCTGACCCAGCGCCTGCTGTGGCCGCTGACCGGGCTGGCCGAGACGGTCGACCTGTATGAGCGCGCGATGGCCTCGACTCGCCGGGTGTTGAACCTGATGGACACGCCGCTAACGATCTCCCGCGGCGGCCAGCTGCGACCGAATCTGCTGCGTGGACAGGTCCGCGTCGAGGGGCTGTCCTTCGGTTATCGCGACGACCGACCGGTCTTGCAGGACATCGATTTCGAACTTGAACCGGGTCAGACGCTGGCGCTGGTCGGCAGCACCGGCTCGGGCAAGAGCACGTTGATCAAGCTGCTGCTGCGCTTCTACTCACCGGGCGCGGGACGGATCCTGATCGACGGCCATCCGATCGAGGAATACGACCTGCGCTGGCTGCGCCAGCACATCGGTCTGGTCAGCCAGGAGGTGTTCCTGTTCGACGGCACGGTGGAGGAAAACATCGCCTATGGGCGGCCTGGCGCCGGACCCGAGGCGATCCATCGCGCCGCCCGCATGGCTGAAGCGCATGCCTTCATCAGCGACCTGCCGGCCGGCTATGCCACGCCGATCGGCGAGCATGGCCAGAAGCTCTCCGGCGGTCAGCGCCAGCGCCTGTCGGTGGCTAGAGCGGTGCTCAAGGATCCGCCGATCCTGCTGCTGGACGAGGCCACCAGCGCGGTCGACAACGAGACCGAAGCGGCGATCCAGCGCTCACTCGGCCAGCTCTGCGCCGGCCGCAGCACGATCATGATCGCGCATCGGCTCTCGACCATCGTCCACGCCGACCAGATCCTGGTGATGGACCGCGGCCGCATCGTCGAGCGCGGCCGCCACGCCGAGCTGATCGGCCGGCGCGGCGTGTATGCGGCGCTGTGGTCGGTGCAGACGGGGGCTGGGAGCGAGTTCCAGTGATTGGAGCAGTTCCAGTAGCCAGTTCCAGTGGCCAGTTGAAGAGCGCAGAGCCGCAATCTTGAGGTAGCGCGGTCCCGGCGCGCGTATCGCCACGATTCTCGCCCTGGGCCCCGTTCGCGCCGGCGGCCGCGTCGCCGTGGTGCAGTTCCAGTGGCCAGTGAAAGGCGTGAGTCGGGGTCGGGGTCGGGGTCGGAATCGGAATCGGAATCGAAAGTGACGGGATGAGCGTTGGCCTCGCCACAACGACTTTAGGTGTACCAGGCAGTTACCAAGAACTGGAGCGTGGCGACACGGTTCACGAGGGGCAGCCAGCCACGCCGGCCAACGGATCGATACCGATTCCGACCCCGACCCCGACCCCGAGCAGAGCTCGCTGGCAGAGGACTCGCGTTGACGGAAGCGACTTCTGCACCGCGCCAGGCGCTGCATCCTGGTGTGCGCAGCACCCTTTGGAGTGCGATGCTCCGCATCGCTTTGGATGCTTCTGGCAGGCTCTTGCCGCGCAGTGACGTACTGGCGGCAGAGTTGAGTCGGGCACGGGTGTACCGCCGCTGCTCGGCAAGCAACTCGTTCAGCTGGGTCCGGAAAGAGCATCCAAAGCGGCGCGGAGCGCCGCAGTCCAAAGTAGAGCGCCGCTGTAGCCGGTTCCAGTGGCCAGTGAAAGGCGTGAGTCGGGGTCGGAATCGGAATCGAGAGCGACGGGACGAGCTTTGGCCTCGACACAACGACTTGTGTTGTACCAGGCCGTCATCAGAACTAGCGTCGCGACAGGATTCACGAGGGGCAGCCAGCCGCGCCGGCTAAAGGATCGATACCGATTCCGACCCCGACCCCGAGCAGAGCTCCCTCGCGTGCGCCAGGACGGTCAGGTCGCTGGCGCCAGGCATCACCTCCGCAACGCTGAGTACGTCATATCCGTCTTCGCGCAGGCGCTTCGTTGAAGGCGCAGGAAAGCCTTGTGCCGGGCTATGTACTTTTCTTCCTGCATCATCTCGGCGGCGAAGGCCAGTGCCGCAAGAATGTCGTCACGGGTGATGTGAGGGTACGACTCCAGCAACTGCTCGAAGCTCCAACCATTGGCCAACCAGCCGATGATCAGCTCGACCGCGATGCGGGTTCCCTTGACTACGGGCTTGCCGGCCAGAATGTCCGGGTCCGATACGATCCTTTCGCGCCACTCCATGAAACGCCTCCAACTCGATCGCACGAAGGTGGAATCAATTTGCCAGATCCCGGTGATCGAGCGCGGCC
>DAIMJK010000295.1:0-1493 GCA_036722245.1 Lysobacterales bacterium | reverse complement strand
GAGAGCAGTGGCCAGTGCCAAGAGCAGTTCCAGTGGCCAGTGAAAGGCAAGGGCCTGGAGATTGGGGACTTGAAGGTCGTAGAAGAGCATCCAAAGCGGCGCGGGGAGCCGCAGTCCAAAGTAGAGCACCGATAGCGACACGCTTTGTGCTCTTGACTGGCTACTGGAACTGGCTACTGGCCACTGCTCCTAAAACTGGCCACTGGAACTCGCTCTCGCTACTCTTCACCATTCCTTGACCCTTGGAACCGCCATGCGCCTGCTGATCGCTGCCTCTGTCCTGTTGCTGCTGGCTGCCTGCTCGAAGGACGAGCCGCGCACGCTGGCGCACTACGTGCCGGCCGATACGCCCTATGCCTTCATCAGCCTGGAACCGGCCGACCCGGATCTGAATCGGGCCTGGGTCGAGGCCTTTGGGGGTCCGGAAATGCTGACGGCGGCCAAGGACATGCTGGCACGGGTCGAACGCATGGCCAAGGACGAGGACGGTCGCAAGGGGCTGGAAGTGGCGCGCGCGTTGCTGGCTGAACTGGGTCCATTCTTCGACCCCGACGCGCCCACGCCGATGGGCCTGGCGCCGGCGACCGAAGTGGCGCTGTACGGACATGGCCTGCTGCCGGTGTTGCGGATACGCCTGGCCGACCCGGTCGCCTTCGAGACCTCGGTAACGCGGATCGAGCAGGCGGTGGGCAAGGCCATGGACGTGGCCGAGATCGGCGGCCGCACGATGCGGCGGCAGGTGCTGGAGAAGGCGGTCGTCTATCTGGCGGTGATCGAAGACGAGGCAGTGCTGACCATTGCGCCGGTCGCCGTGGACGAGCAGATTCGGGACGAATTGCTCGGCTTGTCACCACTCAAGTCCAGCCTGGCCGATGGCCCGCTGCTGGCCGAACTGGTCGAGCGCCATGGTCTGGTGCGCAAGGCCGGCGTCGGCTTCATTGACACCCAGCGCCTGGTCGAAACGCTGCTGGCGCCGCAGCGGCCGGGCGATCTCGCCTTGCTCGCCGATGATGACGACAACGACGCCGCCAACGATCCGGTCTGCCAGGCCGAAGCTCGGGCGATCGCGGCGCAGGTACCGCGCATCGTGGTCGGTGGCACTCGGATGGATGCCAAGGCCATGGATTCGCTGATGGTGCTCGAACTGGCGCCCGAATGGGCCAGTCAGTGGGCCGCGGTGACCAGTCCGCAAGCCGGCGCCGGCCGTGTGGAGGACGCGCTGATGTGGTTCGGCTTTGGTCTGGACCCGATCAAGGCCGGCACCCTGCTGGGCAAGATTGCCGATCGCTTCATCGCCGAGCCGTACCAGTGCGAACAACTGCAGGACCTGAACAAGTCGATGGCGCAGATGAAGGAGGGCCTCAACCCGATGGTGCTCGGCATGGCGGCCAACTTCCATGGCTTCTTCCTCAGTCTGGACAGCCTGGAGCTGGGAGCCGACGGCGTCCCGACCGGCGGCAGCGGCGTACTTGCATTGAGCTCACCGGCGCCGT
>DAIMJK010000294.1:0-4568 GCA_036722245.1 Lysobacterales bacterium | reverse complement strand
TCCTGCCCACCGCCGAGCGCTACAACATGATGCTGCAGATCGATCGCTGGGTGATTGATCATGCCTTCCGGGCCTTGAAGGAAAGCAGTCATCCGGAACTGGCCATCGGATTGTCGATCAACCTGTCGTCGCAATCGCTCGGCGCCGATGGCATCGGCGGCTACGTCACTGACAAGCTGATCGAGTACAACATCGATCCGAGCATGATCACCTTCGAGATCACCGAGACCAAGGCCGTCAGCAACCTCAATGAGGCGCGCGAACTGATCACCGTGTTGCGCGGGCTGGGTTGCCGATTCGCGCTCGACGACTTCGGCTGTGGCTTCTCCTCCTTTACCCATTTGAAGCACCTTGATGTCGACTATCTGAAGATCGATGGCAGCTTTACCCAGGGACTGATCGAGGATCCGGTCGACAAGGCAGTGGTCAGCGCCATCAACAACATCGCCCATTCGGTCGGCAAGCGCACGGTGGCCGAGTATGTCGATCGGCCCGAGGTACTGGCTGCGCTGCGTGAATGCGGCGTGGACTATGTCCAGGGCTATTACATCGGTCGGCCACGACCGCAGCTCAAGCCGAGCTTGCCGCAGCTTGAACTGATCGAGGGTACCGAAGCCGAGCGTGTGGCGCAGGTTGTATAGAGCGCTGCTCCGGAGATTGGGCAGGACGCGACCGGCATGAGTCGGCGCAGCCTGCTGTGGTACGACCTGGAGACCTACGGCGCCCATCCGCCATCAGACCGGATCGCCCAGCTCGCCCTGTGGCGTACCGATGAGGCCTTGCAGCCGATTGCCGAGCCTGTCCGGGTCAATGTGCGGGCGCCCTGGTACTACCTGCCCGATCCGCAAGCCTGTCTGGTCACCGGCCTGAGTCCGCAGCGCTGTAGCGAAGGCATTGATGAGCGCGAACTGGCGGCGCTGCTCGATGCCGAACTGGGTCAGCCACTGACCACCAGCGCCGGTTACAACTGCATCCGTTTTGATGACGAGTTTGTGCGTCACCTGTACTGGCGCCAGCTGATCGACCCCTACGCGCGCGAATGGCAGCACGGCAACCAGCGCTTCGACCTGCTCGATGTGGCCAGGCTGTGCTTCGCGCTACGTCCGGAGGGTATCGTCTGGCCACAACGCGAAGACGGACTGCCGAGCTTTCGGCTGGAACATCTGGCGCAGGCCAATGCCCTGCCCCTGCGTAACGCTCATGACGCGCTGAGCGACGTGGAATCCACCATCGGCCTGGCCCGGCTGATCCGCGACAGGCAGCCGAAGCTCTATGCCTGGGCGCGCAGCATGGCCGACAAATCGGTCGTGCGCGGACTGTTGGAAACGGGCAAACCGGTGCTGCATGTCTCCGGTCGCTACCGGGCCGAGTTCGGCTGCCTGCGGCTGGTGCTGCCGATCGGCCCGCACCTGGAGCAGCGCAACAAGATCGCCGTGTTCGATCTGATGCAGGACCCGCGGCAGTGGCTGGCTTGCAGTGTTGAAGAACTGGCCCAGGTTCTTCATCGCCGCCACGCCGAGACGACGGAGGCGGCCGCGGCGAACACCGAGCGGCCGGCACTGAAGTTCGTTCACGTCGGCCGCTGCCCGATGCTTGCGCCACCGGCGGTCCTGGCCGCCACTGACGTCGACCGGATCGGACTGAATCCGGAGCGTTGTCGAGATCATGCGCGCTGGATGGCGGAAAATCCGGAACTGCAGCAGCGCATGCTGGCGGCCTTGATGCAACGCCCTGACGAGCCGGACGAGGCCCCTGTAGATCCGGAACTCGCGCTCTATCGGGGCTTCGTGTCGGCATCGGATCGGGCCCGCCTGAGTGGGCTGCGGGCGCGGCCGGAGGCAGGCTTGCCGGTGCTGGAAGATCCGCGCCTGACCGAACTGGCGCGGCGCTGGTTGCACGCCGAGGCGGATCCATCCGATCCGAGCTGGCGCGCGCTGTTGCTGCGGCGTTTCGAGCATGGCCATGGACGCAGTCCAGGCTGGCCAGGGTGGCAACAGGAGATCAGCGAGCGGCTGCAATCCGAAGCCGATACCGGAAAGCGCCAGTTGCTGCGGGAGTTGCTTGAATGGGGCGAGCGCGCAGCTGCGCTGCTGAGCCTGGAATAGTACCGGCCCGTCAGCACTGGCCGACGAGCCGGTATCAGCTTGCGATCTTGCCCCTCTGCGGGACCCGATCGCCTAGTAGTAGAAGCCGTTGAGCACGTCCAGCACTTCGCCGGTGGCCAGCTCAATCAGCAGCAGGTCGCCGGCGATCCGCACCCATTGGCAGCCATACGGCGGCGGCGCCAACGAATAGGGCCGATAGTCCACGTAGTAGGTGGGTGCGTAGTAGGCGCGCGGCAGGCGGTAGCCGATGCTCCAGCTGCTCAGCGAATAGCCACGTGGATGGTAGTAGCGGCTCGGCGCGTGATAACGTGAGCCGGACCAGCCATGCGACCAGTGACGACGCCAGTCGCGGCGGTCATGACGCCAGTCGCGGCGGTCATGACGCCAGTCGCGGCGATCGTGGCGGCGGTCATGCCGATAGTCATGCCGATCATGGCGACGGTCATGACCATAGCTACGACGATCGTGGCGCTGCTCCCGGCGATCATGCCGGTAGTCGCGCCTGTTGTCGCGCCGATCACTGCGGTTGTAGTGATTGCCGCCTTGCTGCGCATAGCCTGAATGCTGGCGTTGTCCGCTGTGCTGGTGCTGCCCGCTGTGTTGGCGCTGCCCGCTGTGTTGCCGCTGACCATTCTGCTGTGAGGCCTGGTAGTTGCCAGACTGCTGGGACTGACGCTGCGAGCGACCGTCGCGCGCCCGGCCCTGTGCATCATGCGCCGGTCGTGCGCTGTTGTTGGTCGCTGGCACGCCACGAACCTGCTCGCGCAAACTGGTCTGGCCCGGATAGCCCCCGCGCTGACCGCGATCCTGCGCCTGCGTCTGTGCCGCCGCAAGCAGCAGGACCGCGCTCAAGGTGACCATGAAGTTTCGGTACATCGCAGCTCTCCTCGCCAGACGACCGTCGTCTGTTGGGCCCAAGCATGCATGGAACAACATGAACCGAAAGCGTCTTTCACTCCAGTGGCGACGATCGCGTTCAGCGATGTGACGATACTGTGAGGCCCGCAAGCAAAGTCAGGCACAGCAGCTTGAGCGCATGCCACCTTCATTGCGCTGTGCTGGCCCGCCGGAACAGCCGGTGATCACCGGACATGCCACGCTCCGCTTCAAGTTTTGAGGCGTCGGAAAGCAGCACAGGCTTGTACACTGCGGCGATGGTCTTCAAGCCACTGTTGATCGTCGCGTTGCTGCTCGCAAGCGTATCGCTCGCCCAGGCACGCTGCGCGTGGATGGGAATGGACAGCATCGCGGCGGAACATGCCCATTTTCGGGCCGATGTGGTGTTTGTCGGAATCTTGTTGAAGGTAGAGAAGCGCGACCTGAGCCAAACGCCCTCGAACGCCTCAGCGCGTTTGAGCGGCAGTTGCCAGGACAGCGACGCACAGGAACTCGATACCGTCAGCGTCGTCAGCGGTGGCGGTAACTCGCGGCACCGGGGCGAGTTTCTGGTCGATCGCTACTACAAGGGTGACCCAAGCGAATTCGCTTCGCGCCTGTGGGTCCGTGTGCAACCGCACTTGCCCAAGGGTGAAGCCATCCTCGTTTACGCCCGCCGCGATGGTGACGAACTGCGTGCCGATGGCGGCTGCGGCGGCAGTGCCTTTACCGTCGATGAGCGCAGCGCGGCGCATCTGGGCTTTCTGGACGCGCTGCCCGTGCCCGGCAGCGGCGGTTCAGTCCGGCTCAGGGGCAGCGATGCACGGCAGTCTGCGCTGCCCGCGCAGACCCTCCATTTCGAAGGTCCCGACGGCAGTCTCCAGGTCAGCCTGGACAGCGCCGGGCTTGGCCATGTCAGCGGGCTCGCTGCGGGAAGTTACCGACTCATCTCAGCGGCCGCTGAGGGTCAGGTCATGCTCTGCGCTGTCGGCTCGGACTCGCCCACTGCCGCGGCTTGCGAGCAGCTGATCGTGCGCGACCGCGCGGTCGCGCACTGGCACTTCGTGCAGCAACCGGCCGCACTGGTAAGCATTCGACTGCTCGACGCCAGCGGTGCCACTGTGGACGTGGATGCGGAAGTCGAACTGCTTGATCCAGCCACCGGAACGCCTGTGGACTTTGTCCGCGCCGCACCGTGGCAGGGCCGCAACGCGATCTGGGGTCATGCGCAACCCGGCCCGGTCCTGCCCACCCTGGTGCTAACCGCGGTTGAGGGAATCGGCACGGATCGTCTCACGTCGCGGCCGCTGCAGCGGGATCTCAACGACAGTGGCGCGGCCTGGCGCGGCGCGCCCGAGCACCAGCTCAAGCCGGGGCCAAACCAGATCGATCTGGTGCTGCCGCCAGGGCTGCAACCGGTTCAGATTGACCTGTCCTTGCGATTTCCGGCGACGATGTCCGAGCTGCAAATGGGCGGTGTGGAACTGCTCACACGACATTCCGACGGCAATTCCACCCTGCCACGCCGGGTGCACTTCAGCTGCCCGCGAACGCACGACCGGCGCTGCGAACACCGATTCACCGCCT
>DAIMJK010000293.1:0-4624 GCA_036722245.1 Lysobacterales bacterium | reverse complement strand
ACGCGGCTGTCCCTTCAAGTGCGAATTCTGCCTGTCCTCGCTCGATCGCAGCGCCTGGGCCTTTCCTCTGGCGGCCTTCCTCGGTCAGTTGGAACAGTTGTGGGCACGCGGCGCGCGCCAGTTCAAGTTCGTCGACCGGACCTTCAACCTGAAGGTGGATACCTCCTTGGCGATCCTGCAGTTCTTCCTCGACCGCATCGAGCGTGACCCCGTTGATCCGCCGTTCGTCCATTTCGAGCTGATCCCCGATCACCTGCCGGAGCGGCTGAAGGACGCGATCGTGCGCTTTCCGGCCGGCACGCTGCAGTTCGAGATCGGCATCCAGAGCTTCAATCCGGAAGTGCAGGCACGTATCTCACGGCGCCAGAAGAACGAGATGGCGCAGGCCAACTTGCGCTGGTTGCGCGGTCACAGCTCTGCCCATCTGCATGTGGACCTGATCGCTGGCTTGCCGGGCGAGGACATCGCGAGTTTCGCCGCCGGCTTCGACCAACTGGTTGCGCTGGCGCCGCAGGAGATCCAGTTCGGCATCCTCAAGCGACTGCGCGGCACTCCGATCATCCGCCACACCAAAGACCATGGCCTGCGCTTCAATCCGGCACCGCCGTACAACGTCATGGCGACCGATTGCATTCCCTTCGCCGACTTCCAGCGACTGGCGCGCTTCGCCCGCTACTGGGATCTGTATGCCAACTCCGGCCGCTACCAGCGCAGCCTGCCGCTGCTGCTGGCCGACGCCCCCTTTGACCGCTTCCTCGCCTACAGCGACTGGCTGTACGAACGCTGCGGCCGCACCCACGGGCTGGCCCAGGATCGGTTGGTGCAGTGGCTGCGCGATCATCTGGTCGAGCTTTACGAACTGCCGCCCGAGACCGTCGATCCAGCCCTGATCGAGGACTACCGTGGCAGCGGCGGCCGCGCGCGGCTGGCCTTCGAGCCCGAAGGCCGCGCCGCCCCGCCACGCCAGCCCCGTACCCGCCACAGCGGCGCGACACCGGCACGCCAACGGCGCCATATGGCTGCCGGCTGAGAGGGCGAGTTGGGAGTTGGCGTCAGGAGGAAGACGCTGTTTCTCAGGTGGTCGAGAGACAAAAAGCGAAAAAGCAGATAACCACGAAGGACACGAAGGACACGAAGGACACGAAGGAAGAGCCTTGAGCATGGACGCATGTCGGGGCACAGCCGCAGTTCCCAAACATGCTGGCAGAGTTGCGCCAATCCACATCCCATCTCTTCTGCTTTTTGCTCTCATTCGTGTCCTTCGTGTCCTTTGTGGTCAATCAGCTCTTCAGCTTTTCAGCTCTATAACGCCCACCGCCATCACCGCCGCCATCACCCCCGCCCGATCTCCAACTCGGCGATCCGGCGGTAGAGGGTCGACTTGCCGACGCCCAGCGCGTCGGCGGCCTGCACGACGTTGCCGCCGTTCTCGCGCAGGCTGCGCTCGATGATCGAGCGTTCGGCGGCTGCCAGCTGATCGGCCAGACCAATGTCGCTGCCGGTAGCCGTCTGGTGCCGGTTTCCGGCGCGGATTTCGGTCTTGAGCAGATCACTGCCGACCAGTTCGCCGTCGTCAAGAAACAATGCGATGCGGCGCATTTCGCGTTCCAGTTCGCGCACGTTGCCGGGCCAGGCGTAGCTCTGCAGGGCGTCGGCGGCGGCGCGTGAGATGCCGGCGCTGCCGATCTGGCGCTTGCCGCATTCGCGGGTCAGGAAGTAGCTGGCCAGATTGATGATGTCCTCGCGCCGTTCGCGCAGTGGCGGCAGGGTGACGCACCAGTCCTGCACCCGATGGTACAGATCAAGCCGGAAGTCGCCGCGCCGGACCAGTTCCTGCAGGGAGCGGTTGCTGGCCGAAACGATGCGCACCTGCGCCGGTCGCGACTCGCGACCGCCAATGCGAAAAACGCGCTTTTCCTGCAGCACCCGCAGCAGGCGGGCCTGGGTGTCGGGCGCCATGTCGGCAATCTCGTCCAGAAACAGCGTGCCCCCGTGGGCGCGTTCGAAACAGCCCGGGCGGGCACTGACACCGGTCGCGACGCCAGCTTCGATGCCGAACAACTCCGCATCCAGCAGATCCCGCGGCAGGGCGGCGCAGTTCAGGCAGACCAGCGCGACCTCACTGCCGCTGGCCTCGTGCAGGAAGCGTGCGAACAACTCCTTGCCGGTGCCGGATTCGCCTTCGATCAACACATTCAGATCGCCACCGGCGACCCGCGCCGCCTGGGCGTAAAGCTTCTTCAGTCCGGCGTGGCCGGTCGGAGGATCGGGCGGGCGAGCGCGCTCGGCGTTGGCGGTTGATGCCCGGACCGCTCCTGCGCGGGCACCAGTCTCGGCCGGCCGGCGCGCCAGTTGCAGCAGATCCAGACCAATCTGCGCCATCCGACCCAGCGCAGGTTGCAGATCGACGCTGCTGGCGCTGATCAGCAAGCGCCAGTAGCCCGATGCCTGCTCGATGTTGGCGGTCAGGGCGGGGTCGCCGGCCTGGGCGACCAGCGCACCATCGAGTGCCTGAATCTGCACCGCCTGCACGCCTTGCTGGCGGCACAGCGCATCGACCAGTCTGGCCGGAAAGGACGCGCCGTCCTGATGCGCCAGCGCTGCCAGCAGGGCCGGCAGGTCATCGCGGCAGAATCCGGTCAGCGGAGCGAGGCCCAGCGTTGCTTCCGGCGGACAGAGCATGACAGGGGTAGCGGAGCCTGCCACTGCGGCGGTGACCGCCTCGGCGTCGGCCGAACTGACGGCGCTCAGCTGCAGTTCGATGTCGCCGATGCGCAGGCGTGCGTGTTCGTGCAAGCGTTGCCGGTCCTGCAGTCGGCGGCCGTCGATGGCAGCGCCGTTGCGCGAGCCCAGGTCCTCGACCTCGACGCCATCTGTATCGACGCTCAGACGCAGATGCCGGCGCGATACGGTCGGGTCCAGCAGCACCAGGTCGCAGTCCTCGGCACTGCCCAGCACCACCGATCCCGTCGGCAGCAGGAAGCGCTGCGGTCGCGCCCCACGCACCACGTTCAGGCGCCAGGCCATGGGCTTCCCGGCGCAATGTCGTGTATCAGAGTTCCTCTGGTCACCCGATCGGCCCCGGCACGCATCGTGCGGACTATATCCCGGAAGTTTCATTCACGTGAGTAGTGAAGCCGTCGAGGGGGCATGCCTGAAGAGCTGAAGAGCTGAAGAGCTGAAGAGCTGAAGAGCTGAGAGCTGATTGACCACAAAGGACACGAAGGAGAGCGAAAGCAGAGCGTAGGAGAGCGAAAACAGAGCGAAGGAGAGCGAAAGCAGAGCGAAGGAGACTGGCGGTAAGGGGGAGTCGGGGTCGGAATCGGAATCGGAATCGAGCGACGGCTGCGCCAGGCCACGGCCAGTATCCTCTGCTCTGCTCTGCTCTGCTCTGCTCTGCTCCGCTCAGCTCAGCTCTGCTTTCGCTTTCCTTTGTGTCCTTTGTGTCCTTTGTGGTCACCTGCTCTTTTCGCACTAGTCTCCTGATACTGGCGCGTCCGCGTGATCACTACGGCGTCCGCTGTAGTAGCGGGTTCACGAAACTTGCGGGATAGTAGCCGGCATGCGCTTCTCGACCGCCATTCCCATCGCCAGCGGTGGCAGCAGCCGGATCCTGCGTGCCTTTGATCAGCAGCGTGGGGTCGAGGTGGCGCTGAAACTGCTGCATCAGGACGACCCCTCGCTGGTCGAGCGGCTGCGCCGTGAGGTCGCGATCCAGACCGATCTGCGCCACCCGAACATCGCGCCGATCTTCGAGATCATCGACTACCAGGGACGACCGTGCGCGGTGATGCCGTTGTTCGACGGCGAGCGGCTCGATCAGGCCGCCGCATCGCTGCCGCTGCGCGAGCGTCTGGCGCTGATGTTGCCGGTCATCGATGCGGTGCATGCGGCCCATCGTGCCGGTCTGGTGCATCGCGATCTGAAGCCGGCCAATGTGCTGGTGGTCAAGGACGATGAGGGCCGCCGCCAGCCGATGGTGCTGGATTTCGGGGTGGCGCTGGACGCGGCCGATCCGCGCCTGACCGGCACCGGCGAGGTGATCGGTACGCCTGGCTATCTGTCGCCCGAACAAGCGGCCGGGCGCGGCGACGTGGACCGGCGCAGCGACATCTTCAGCCTGGGTGTGATGCTGTACGAGCTGGTCGCGGACCGTGCACCTTTTGAGGCCGACAGCACCGCCGGGACCCTGTTGGCGGTATTGCAACGGGATCCGCCATCGCTGCGCCAGAGCCTGCCAGGGATCGATCCGGCGCTGGAGCGGATCATCATGCAGTGCCTGGAGAAGCAGCCGGCCCTGCGCTACGACAGCGCCCGCGCGCTGCATGCCGATCTGGAGGCCTGGCTGGATGGTCGCCGGGTGCAGGCGCGCACGCTGGGGCTGCGCTATCGAATGCGCCGGCTGGTTCGCCGTTCGCCAGTAATCGCGACCGCCCTGGCGGCGGCGCTGCTGTTGCTGTTGAGCACTGCCGGAGTGGGCCTGCACGGTCTGTGGGAGGCCCAGCGCAGCGCTGCATTGGCCGGCGAGTTGAGCCGGCTGGCGGCGGAGCTGGGCCGCGACATGCAGCTGCTGCAGATGCGTCCGGCGCATGACATCGGTCCGGTGCGAGCCCAGCTGCGCGAC
>DAIMJK010000292.1:2111-4645 GCA_036722245.1 Lysobacterales bacterium | reverse complement strand
TGTCCAGGTGATGCCGAGCCTCGCTCGCATCCTTTGCAATCTGCGCCTTCAGCGCATCCAGCCCGTCAAAGTGCCATTCATCCCGCTGCTTGGCAACGAATTCGACACACAGGCGCTGGCCATAAATATCATCGTCGAAGTCGAACAGATGCACTTCCAGCAGCGGCTCGCCTCCGCCGACCGCAGGCCTTACGCCCAGGCTGGCGACCGCGGGCTGATGGTCGAGGTGATCGCTGTGAACCCAGACCGCGAAGATGCCGCTGAAGGCCATCGTCTGCGACGGCCAGCGCAGGTTGGCGGTCGGGAAGCCCAGCTTGCGACCCAACTGCTTGCCCCGACGGACCTTGCCGGAATAGCGATAGGGTCGCCCCAGCAAGGTTCTTGCCTGGTCGAAATGGCCGCCGATCAGCGCTGCGCGTACGCGCGAGGAGCTGATCGGCAGTTCGGCGTCAAGCAATGGAAGCACTTCGGCCGCATCCAGACCCGCCTCGCGCATCGTCCGCAGGTCGCCGTTGCGGCCGCGTCCGAAATGAAAGCCCGGCCCGACCCGCAGCTTGCCGCCGCCCAGGCGCTGATGCAGCGCGCCGGCGAACTCCGATGCGCGCTGCGCCGCAAGGGCGTGATCGAAGCGCAGCAGAAGGACATGATCGACTCCGAGTTGGCCGAGCCCCGCCAGTCGATCGTGCAAGGACATCAATTGCAGTGTGCTGGTCGGCTGGAACAGGGCCCGTGGCGGCGGATCGAAGGTCACGACCACGCTCGGCATTCCGGCCGCCTGCGCTTCGGCCACCACCGAGCCAATCAGGTGCTGATGCCCCCGATGGAGGCCGTCGAAGGCGCCGATGGTCGCGACGCAGCCGCGACCACTCAGGGCCGTGCCCTCGAGCTGACGATGGATCTGCATCTGCATGGTCGGTAAGGCGATCGCGGCCGGTGGGAATCGGGGGCGCGCGAGTATAGCCGGTGGCGGTGGCGGAATCGCCGAAGGTAGTCCGGTGCGTGCGATTCAAGGTGATGCGGAAGCCGCTCCCGTCAACGCCGAACTCTTTGCCAGCGAGCTCACCTCGGGGTCGGGGTCGGGGTCGGAATCGGAATCGATCCTTGCCCGGGGTCACCTGGCGAAGTCCGACCCGAAGAACCGCAACTCGGCGCGGGCGCGACGAAACCAGGGCTCGCATTGATGAGGACGCGGCCGCCGGCGCAAACTCGACCGAGGCGTAGATCGCGACTCTACGCGCGCCGGAACCGCGCTACCTCGACCTGCAGGCGCGCGGCTTTCGTTTGGTGCCAGGAGCCCGCGCGATGCCTCACGCTTCGTCCAGATCCGGTGCCTTCATCGGAATCTTGCCCAGCAGCTTGTCACGCAACTGCTTCTCCAGCACCTCGGCAGTGTCCTTGTGCTCGCGCAGAAACTGGCGCACGTTTTCCTTGCCCTGGCCGATGCGGTCGCCGGCGTAGCTGTACCAGGCACCGGATTTCTCGACGAAATTGTGTGCCACGCCCATCTCGATCAGCTCGCCTTCGCGCGAGATGCCTTCGTTGTAGAGGATCTCGAATTCGGCCTGACGGAACGGCGGCGCCATCTTGTTCTTGACCACCTTGACCCGGGTTTCGGCACCGACCACCTCGTCGCCGCGCTTGACCGAGCCGATGCGGCGGATGTCCAGCCGGACCGAGGCGTAGAACTTCAGCGCGTTGCCGCCGGTGGTGGTTTCGGGATTGCCGAACATCACGCCGATCTTCATCCGGATCTGGTTGATGAAGATCACGGTGCAGTTGGAACGCTTGATGTTGCCGGTCAGCTTGCGCAGCGCCTGGCTCATCAGCCGCGCATGCAGACCGACATGCGAGTCACCCATGTCGCCCTCGATCTCGGCCTTCGGCGTCAGCGCGGCGACCGAGTCGACCACGACGATGTCGACCGCGCCCGAGCGCACCAGCATGTCGCAGATCTCCAGCGCCTGTTCACCGGTGTCCGGCTGCGATACCAGCAGGTCATCGACATTGACACCCAGCTTTTCGGCATAGCCCGGATCGAGCGCGTGCTCGGCATCGACGAAGGCCGCGGTGCCGCCATTGCGCTGACAGTTGGCGATCACCTGCAGCGTCAGCGTGGTCTTGCCGGAGGACTCCGGCCCGTAGATCTCGACCACCCGACCGCGCGGCAGGCCGCCAATTCCGAGGGCCAGATCCAGACCCAGCGAGCCGGTCGAAATCACCTCGGCCGCATCCACGGGGCGATCCCCCATGCGCATCACCGCACCCTTGCCGAACTGCTTCTCGATCTGCCCGAGGGCCGCTGAAAGTGCGCGCTTCTTGTTGTCGTCCATCTTGACTCCCAAGTTGAATTCCTTGCGTAGGCGTAGAGTGCGATGCCGCCGTGGCAGCTGTCGGCAGCGAGTATCCCACAGCCCCCGACCGGGGTATGTCAGCATTCGGCAGCAATCGTCGTAGGCATATTCCTACGGGGGAGTCGCAGCAGGTGAGAAAGCGAGGGCCCATAAAGCGAGGGCCCAGGGCTCAGGGCCCAGGGC
>DAIMJK010000292.1:0-2011 GCA_036722245.1 Lysobacterales bacterium | reverse complement strand
AGGGCCCAGGGCTCAGGGCCCAGGGCCCAGAAGAGCCGAGCAAAGTCTCCTGGGCCCTGGGCCCTTTGCCCTGGGCCCTAGTACTTGTCCACCCTCTCCAGCAACCCCTTCAGCGCCGCCCGCACGGTGGCGCGGCGGACGGCATCGCGGTCGCCGCTGAAATGGAAGATCTGCGCCTGCGGGGGATGATGGCCGTAGCCCCAGGCGAGCCAGACCGTGCCGATCGGCTTGTCCGGATTGCCGCCGGTGGGGCCGGCGATGCCGGTGATCGCCAGCGCCACATTGGCGCGCGAGCGGCTCAGCGCGCCGCGGACCATCTCCTGCACCGCTTCCTCACTGACCGCGCCATAGCGCTCCAGGATGCGCCGGTCGACGCCCAGCATCGCCTCCTTGGCTTCGTAGCTGTAGGCCACGAACGACGCGTCGAACCAGTCCGAGCAGCCCGGCACCTCGGTCACCACCTTGGCCACCCAGCCACCGGTGCAGGACTCGGCGGTGGCGAGCTTCAGGCGCCGGGACAGCAGCCCGTGGCCGAGCGCATCGGCCAGGTCGCGCAACTCGCGGTCGCTGACCCGTGCCAGGGCCGCCTGTTCAGTTTCCTTTGCCTCGCCCATTCCAGACCCCTCCTTCAGGTGATGCTGCCGATCGATGCCTCCCAGTTCTGGCCATCGAAGCCGGTCCGCTTGACTACGTCAAAGCTGCCGGGCTCGACGCAGCGCACGTTGATACTGTAGCCGTCCGGATGCGAACGCGGCACATAAAAAGACTTGATGCCGCAGCGGCTGCAGAACAGATGCCGCGCGACGCCGGTGTTGAAGCGATACTCGGTCAGCGCGGCCGGATCGGTCAGCAATTCGAACTGCTCGGTGCTGACGAACCAGTGTTCAAAGGCGCTCATGCGACACAATGAGCAATTGCAGTCAACGACCTCGATCTCGCGCGCAGCGCGAACCCGAAAGCGCACCGCGCCGCAATGGCAACCACCGCAGTGGACTACAACTTCGGACATCGCTGCGCGCTCATGGTGGATGCGGAGCACGCAGTGTATTGCAGGGCCGTTGCAACGGGGCGATCTCGACTCCTGGCAGGACCCGAGCTCAATCAACGCAGAACAGTGTCAGAGTCGACCTCACATTACCCATGATCGATAGCACGACGGAAGGCTCGGTGACCATGACCTGGATCTCCCGGCCGCCGTCTGCCTCACCCGAGTAGGCCCAGACACTCAGCACCAGACCGAGCCAGATCGCGGCGGCGAAAGCGGTAGCGGACAGACTACGCCGATGCGGCAACGCACCGTAGCTGATGGGGCGATGGGGGTGATTGGAAATGCTCATGGCTTACTCCCGGTTTCCTTGCATTTCAGCAATGCAACCGTCGTGCCAATCTTGATTCGCTGTAAAAACAGTTACTTGGAAGGAATGTCCGATCAATACTCGACCAGTCCGTACACAGTTGGCCGCGAATCCGGACGAAACGGACAGCGAGAACGAGCTCGCCGCTGCTGGCCTCGAAAAGGCCCGGCGCTTGTCCGCCGGGCCATTCTTTTCAGTACGGTTGGTGTGAGTGCTAGCGGCGGATCACCACCACACCCAGACCGCCGAGCAGCAGGCCGAGCAGCAGCAGACCCAGGGTGTTGAAGGCCGGGACCGGAATCGCGCCGGTGCCGACGACCAGATCCGCCGTGTTGTTGCCCAGATCCGGATCGAAGGTCAGCGATGTCACGCTGGCGGTGGCCTGGATGTCACCCGGAAGCACGACCGTCACCGTGATCTGGCAGGTGGCAGCCGCGCCGCTGGCCAGAGTGGGAACCGTCCAGCTCAGCGTGCTGCCGGTCAGGACCGCGCCGCAGCTGCTCGATACGAAGCTCAGCTTGCTCGACAACTCCAGCGTGAAGTCGATCTCGAAGGCAACGCCAGGGCCGTTGTTGGTGCCGGTGACGGTGTAGACGAAAGCGTCGCCAACAGCCAGGTTGCCCATCACGTTGGAGCTCAGCGAGATTGCCATATCG
>DAIMJK010000291.1:0-4668 GCA_036722245.1 Lysobacterales bacterium | reverse complement strand
GGTGGCCGAGCCGGCTGACGGCGAACTGCTGGTGCGCAACCTGTTTCTGTCGCTCGATCCGGCGATGCGTGGCTGGATGAACGAGGGCAAGTCCTACATTCCGCCGGTGGCAATTGGCGAGGTGATGCGCGCCGGTGGCGCCGGCGTGGTGGTCGCCTCCAAACACCCGCGTTTTGCGGTCGGTGACACCGTCGTCGGCGTATTCGGTGTGCAGGACTACGCCATCTCCAACGGCAAGGGCGTCACCACGGTCGACCCCAATCTGGCCCCGCTGCCGGTCTACCTGGGCACGCTCGGCATGCCGGGCATGACCGCCTACTTTGGTGTGCTGGAGGTGGGCAAGCTCAAGTCCGGCAATGTCGTCGTCGTTTCCGGTGCTGCCGGTGCGGTCGGGCAGGTGGTCGGTCAGATCGCGAAGATCAAGGGCTGTACCGTAGTCGGCATCGCCGGCGGCACGGAGAAGTGCCGCTACCTGACCGAGGAACTGGGCTTCGACGCGGCGATCGACTACAAGACCGATGACGTCAAGGTCGCGCTGCGTCAGCACTGTCCCAAGGGCATCGACCTGTATTTCGACAACGTTGGCGGCGAGATCCTGGACACGGTCCTGACCCAACTCGCCATGCACGCGCGCATCGTTATCTGCGGCGCGATCTCGCAGTACAACAACACCACGCCGGTGCGTGGCCCCAGCAACTATCTGTCGCTGCTGGTCAATCGCGCTTCGATGACCGGGATGGTGGTGTTCGACTACGCCGCCCGCTATGGCGAGGCGGTGCAGGAGATGGCCGGCTGGATGCGCAGCGGCCAGTTGAAGTCGCGCGAGCACGTCGTCAACGGCCTGGAAAACTTCCCCGAAACCCTGCAGATGCTGTTCAAGGGCGAGAACCTGGGCAAGCTGGTGTTGAAGGTAGCTGATGGCTGATCAGTACATACAGCCAGATCGAGGAGTCGCGGATCAGCGCCAACGGGCGGCTACGCGCCTTGACCCAGGCTCTCACGCGCGTATTCTTGGGCGTCGGCGCCACCCAGTGTAGGGATTTCAATGAGTTCCGATCCGGGCACGATCAGGGGCAGCGTTACTTCCAAGGGCGCACCCTTGCCGGGTGCGGAGATCACGGCGCGCGAGCAACACCCCGCGCAGAGGTTCATTGCGGTCGCCGACGCCCGCGGCAACTACCGCCTGAGCCCCCTCCCACCTGGCCGTTACGACATGGAGTGCAGCTTGCCCGGAATGGTCACTGTTCACCGCAACGGCATCGAATTGAAGTCGGATGAAGTGTGGACGGTCGACTTTGAGATGGTGAGTGCGAACGATCAGTAGCTGGAGATGCCCTGGTAGGCCAGTGCGCCTTGCGTGATCAAGGCCAGCATGCGTCGCTACGCGACAGCGCGACGAGATGGAACAGGCGCGATCCTGGCCACTTTCTTGAGTCCCCCGAGTTGAACCGGTTCTGTATGGCACACCAACCCAGGTGGATCGATTCCGGCGAAGTACTGGTGTGGCGAGTGACGCTGTCATTGCTGGTGACGGGCGAGCTGACGCTCGAACCCCAGTCGATCGAGCGCGTAGCTTGCAGAGATTTGCCGCGCCAGTATCCAGACGGCTTCCGTGCCGCCTGTGCGAACCGATAAGAGTTACTAGCGCTCACCCCGAACCGCGGCGCCTGGTGGGCACAGCGTCGTCTGGTGCAACGGCCTCACTGAGATCTCTGGATCGTTTCCCGAATACGCGCGCAGATCCGGGTGGCCTTCGGCCCAGAATCGGAACACAACCGCTAGAAGGTGAGCACGCCAAGTGGCCGGTAGGCGCCAACCAGTGCGATCGCCATCCGCTGGGCGGCCGTGAGGACGGCGGCGGTTTCGTCGTCGTACAGATCCGGTCGGATTGACACGCATGACAGGCCGTTGACTTGGGTATGTAAATATTATGGCTATACGGTCTTTGAATGACTATAATAATGGCGCCATGGCCAAGAAAACAGCAGCGCTGCTTCCTTCCACCGCCGACCGACTGCGCCAGTTCGGTGATCGACTGCGCATGGCGCGGCTGCGCAGAGGCTTGTCGGCGCGACGGGTGGCAGAGAGAGCAGGCATGGCCCCGATGACACTGCGTAGCCTGGAGCGGGGTGGGTCCGGGGTGACCATGGGCGCCTATCTTTCGGTGATGCAGGTTCTCGGTATCGAGACCGATCTGGACCTGTTGGGCAAGGCCGATCCGCTGGGACGGGAGCTGCAGGACGCCCGGCTGCCGAGGCAAGTCAGGGCGAGTCGACCAGCGTTACCGCGGAGTGGCATACCGGCGGCGGCAGTCGAAGGTTCCGCGCTCAAGGACGAAGTGCAGGACGACGACACGGAGGGCGGCTATATCACTGCCGACGCGCTTGCCGCGTTGATTGACCCGCAGCCTTCGATGAAGAAGCAGGGGCGCTGAGCCCATGGCCGTTGCCATCGCCGTCTACGCAGACTGGATCGGACTGGCTGAACCATTTCGCCTGGGATGGCTGCATGCCCGGCTGGGACCAGGCCGGGAAATCTTCGAGTTCGAGTTCGATGCCGTCGCGCTCACCCACCCCGCTGTTCGGAACTTGCATCTGGATCCGCGATTAGGGTTGTATGAGGGCCGGCAGCATCCGCCGCAGGGGCATGACAACTTCGGTTTGTTCGCCGATTCAAGTCCGGATCGGTGGGGCAGGGCGTTGATGCGTCGCCGGCTTGAGCGCGCGCAACGGGCTGGGCGGGTGGACCAGCGCAGGCGTCTGCATGAGTCGGACTATCTGCTCGGCGTGCACGACCTCTACCGCTCGGGCGCCTTGCGCTTCCGGCTGGACGACCAGGGTGAATTCCTGGACAACCAGCACGGTTCAGCCGCACCGCCCTTCGTGAAGCTGCGCGAACTCGAGGCCGCCAGTCTGGCGCTGGAGAGAGACGTGGACAACACCGCGGCTGCTGGCGATGAGTGGCTGCGCATGCTGATCGGGCCGGGTGGTTCGCTTGGTGGCGCACGTCCCAAGGCCAGCGTCGTCGATCCGGAAGGGCAGCTGTGGATCGCCAAGTTCCCCAGCGTTCGCGATGAGCATGACGTGGGCGCCTGGGAGTTGGTCGTGCAGACCCTTGCGACCCGTTGTGGCCTCAATGTGCCGCTTGGCCAGGCGCGCCGGTTCGCCAGCGCGCGGCATACTTTCCTGATCAAGCGCTTCGACCGCCTGCGCGAAGGAAGGTTGCATTTTGCGTCCGCCATGACGCTGACCGGACATCGGGACGGAGAGGACGCGTCTACGGGCGCAAGTTACCTGGAGATCGCGCGCGTCGTGATCGATCACGGTTGCCGGGTAGCGGAAGACCTGCGCGAGTTGTGGTCGCGAATCGTGTTCAACATGCTCGTGTGCAACACCGATGATCACCTTCGCAATCACGGTTTCCTGCTGGCGCCAGGCAAAGGCTGGCGCCTTTCAGGCGCCTACGACATGAACCCTGTCCCCGACGCCATGGAGCTGAAGCTCAACGTCAGCGAATCGGACAATCTCCTGGACCTCGAGTTGGCCCGTTCCGTCGCGCAGTACTTTCGCGTTTCGAAGTCTCAGGCCGACGAAATCATCGAACGGTGCCGGTCCGTGCTCAGGCAATGGCCGAGGATTGCCAAGGCCCTGAAGATCCCTGCGCGAGAACAAGAATCGATGGCACCCGCGTTTCGGCTCGTGGGCTAAGGGTCCGCGCCACAGTACTACTTCCGTTCGGCCGCCCCTGGACCACGCCAGCGGCGTTGCGCTTCTTGGCCAGGGGACTATGAGTTCGCGGGTTTGGCGCAGGCCGCACCGGAGGCTGTGCTCAGGGCGAGTTCGTGCCGGTTGCCGACACCTGCACCGTCAATCCGCTCTATACTGCATCGGGTAAGCAACCTAGGGGGTGACGCCGGTGGATATTGCTGAACTGTTGGCCTTTTCGGTCAAGAACAAGGCCTCCGACCTGCATCTGTCGGCCGGACTGCCGCCGATGATCCGGGTCGACGGCGATGTGCGCCGGATCAACATCCCTGCGCTCGACCACAAGTCCGTCCACTCGCTGGTCTACGACATCATGTCGGACAAGCAGCGGCGCGACTACGAAGAATTTCTTGAGGTTGACTTTTCCTTCGAGATTCCCGGCCTGGCGCGCTTTCGCGTCAACGCCTTCAATCAGAACCGCGGCGCCGGCGCGGTGTTCCGGACCATTCCTTCGGAAATCCTCACTCTCGAAGATCTCGCCGCGCCGAAGATCTTCAAGGAATTGATCCAGCAGCCACAGGGGCTGATCCTGGTTACCGGGCCGACCGGTTCGGGCAAGTCCACCACGCTGGCGGCGATGGTCGATTACGTCAACAAGAGCGAGTACGGCCATATCCTCACCGTCGAGGATCCGATCGAGTTCGTACACACCGCCAACAAGTGCCTGATCAACCAGCGCGAAGTCCATCGCGACACCCACGGCTTTACCGAGGCCTTGCGCTCGGCCTTGCGTGAAGATCCGGACTACATCCTGGTCGGCGAAATGCGCGATCTGGAAACGATCCGGCTGGCTCTGACCGCGGCCGAAACCGGCCATCTGGTGTTCGGCACCCTGCACACCTCATCGGCGGCCAAGACTGTTGACCGTATCATCGACGTCTTCCCGGCGGGCGAAAAGCCGATG
>DAIMJK010000290.1:0-4708 GCA_036722245.1 Lysobacterales bacterium | reverse complement strand
GCGAGGACCCAATGGGGTCAGGTCTAGCAATGATGTCTCAGCCCCAATGGAGTTGGTGGACACCCGCGTGGCGCAGCGAATCTAGACCTGACCCCGTGACCCGCAGGCCACGGTCCCGGTCAACGACAACTGCTCCTCCCAGAACAGCGCCTTGCCCAGCTGGATCTTCGCCGGCGTCTGCGGATTCTCCGCCGGCACCGGTGGTGGGCCCAGCGGCGGCGGCGTGGCTTGCGCGCAGACCCTGGTGGCAAGGCTCCCGGCTACTACTGCGATCAGCAGACTGCTCCGCAACATGTTCTCACCCCGAGGATCTTCGATGGATGGTCAGCGTGATCGCGGATTGTTGATCGAGTGTGGAGAGCGTGCGGACTCAGAGCACGAGGCCGGGCACGATCACGGACCATCGGAGAGAGTGAATTCTGATCAGGGGAACAAGTCGCGGTGGGCTTTCGTGATCGACGCGGCCCATGTACCGTCGGCGGAGACACGACCGTCCTCACGCAAGTCACACTCTCCGGACCTCAGGTTCTGATGAAACTCAAGTATTTTCTGGTGGGCTTCGCAATCTTGACGTCGACGGGCGCCCTGGCGTGGTGGCTTCATTCGCAGCAAGCACGCGAGACCCAGGTTTCAAGGGCGCTCCATCTGCTTTCGCTGCCTGTTCATGAAGGCAAGACCTTCCACCCCGTGTATGTTGCCGGTCTGCCGTATCGACAGATGCTGATCGACCAGAAGTTCGAGCAACTCGATCAAGCCGCAAGGGCGCTGCTGGCGTCGCGTGAGATGCTTTCCAGTGGCTACTTTGGACTCGAAGCCCTGCAGGCCGGTGTCGCGATGTGCGGTTTTTCGAATTGCCCAGACGAGGAAGCCAGTGATGTCGAATGGGAGATCGTGCGGACCAGGTTGGATCAATGGGTCACTACAGGGAGTGTACTAGCCCAGATCATGCGGGCCGATTTCGAGCTCAATGTGGCATGGAGGGCGCGCGGGCACGCTCGCGCTCACCGAGTTCCGAGCGAGAACTTTCGGACTTTCCACCACCATGTCGCGATTGCAGAGGAAATGCTCGCTTCGGTACCGGAGTCTGGCGCGGAGTTTCCGACTTATGCCGCCACCTACATCAATCTGGCCAAGGTAGGCACCCGTTGGTCCAAGGCCGACGCCATCGCCGAGTTCGAGTCCGCGCTTTCTGAGTTTCACTGGTATACCGATCTCTATCCATCGCGAGGCCCCTTGTCGGATGTGCGTTGGGGTGGCGAAGACGGCGAGTTCGAGGTCTTCGTCGAAGAAACGATCGGTCATCTGCAGGGCAATCCGCTTGCGGAGATCATGTTTGCGCGCTTGCACTGGGCCAATCAGACCTTCAGGGAGCGCAAACAGCTCCAGGCCCAGTGGCCCCGAATGAGCGAATCCTTCAGATCTCTCCTGTCGCAGTTTCCTCACGACTGGAATACCAACACCTTCGCTTACGCCTCCTGCTATGCCGGCCACATCGACCCCCTGCACGAGTCCCTGCTGCAGGTGAAGGAGGTCTACCAGGTCTTGTGGAGGGGAAATTTTGACAAGTGTCTGCAGGCAACGCTGAAGTACCGATACGATGCGGATGTCGTCGAAGAAGCGCGAAAACGACTAGCGGCTAATGCGGGTGATTAGGTTAGCACGATAGTTGGCAGTCCCTCGCTCTTGCTTCGTTGTCTGCCTTCGCGGCCGCGGCTGTCTGTTTCACGAACCTTGACCCCAAGGCTGGCATCACTGCCGAGGCCGCACTGCAGCAAACGAGCGGGAAGGTGGCTTGGGTAGACGAACGAAAGTTTGGAACACGCTTCGGCCTGGCGGGACATGCGGAGCGCTTCAACTATCCCTCTAAAGCGAACGGTATGGGCGCTGTTCGCAACGCGCTGATCCACGCCAACGAACAGATGGTTTCGGTCCACCATGATGGCGAAGGCCGCAGTCCGATTTTTTCTGACGACAAGTGTCATGATGTCTGGGCGCTGACGATCGAAGGTCGCGAGATCCGTACGTACGCTGAGTCGGCGGCGGCTTGGGAGTCCGACAATCGATTGAAGCCATGGTTGGGATCGGCCATGGTTGTGTGCGGACTTGTGCTCGGCTATGCCGGGTGGAGAGCACGTCGCGCAGCAGGCGACCGTTCCAGCTTTGTGCAATAGAGCGACGCGCGAGATCTCGCGTCCAACCCGTTTGACCTCCGAGGGACACCATGTCCAGGCTTCGCGTAGAGAGCTTCAGCATCTCACTCGATGGTTTCGGCGCAGACCCGAAACAGGACCTCGACAACCCACTTTGCGTGGGCGGCAGCTCACTGCATGGCTGGGCTCTCTCGACCCCAACCTTTCAGAAGCACGTGTTCGGTAGCGATGGCGGAGTAGCGGGAATCGATGAGGACTTTGCCGCTCGAGGCTTTCAGAACATTGGGGCCTGGATCCTCGGCAGGAACATGTTCGGGCCGGCTCGTGGTCCCTGGCCGAATGAGAGCTGGCGGCGTTGGTGGGGCGAAAATCCGGTCTACCACGTCCCGGTGTTCGTGCTGACCAACCATCCGCGTGCACCACTGGTCATGGAGGGAGGGACGACCTTCCATTTCGTCACCGAGGGCCCTGCCGTCGCCCTGGCGCGCACCCGCGAGGCGGCTGCAGGTAAGGATGTTCGTGTCGGTGGCGGCGTCAACGTCATCCAGCAGTACTTGCGTCTACGCCTGATCGAAGAGATGCACATCGCCATTGCGCCGGTCCTGCTGGGCTCTGGCGAGAGACTCTTCGAAGGCGTGAATCCGAGTTTCTGGATGGGAATGCTCAAGGGCAGCAGTCGAATCAGCCCGGAGATGGCGCTTCGCTTGTCCAAGTCCATTGGCCGGACTCCCGAAAGCTGGCTCGCCATGCAGGACGCCCATGATCTCTGGCTGGCCCGGCAGCACGTTGACCTGAGACGCGTAGGCAAATTGCCATTGGCTGCGGCCTGACGACCGGCTGTTCGAAGAGCGTGGGCCGATGTGCCTCTACGGGTTTCACCTCCTTGTCCATTCGGTCGGACGAATCTGAGTGCTACCATCGCAACATGATTGACTGGTCCTCCTGCCCTGCAGTTGAACGTGACTCGGCGCGCGTCAGCGGAGCTTGGCTGTTCCGCGGGACGCGGGTACCGGTTGCAGCGCTGTTCGAGAACCTGGAAGACGACGCATCCCTTCACGACTTTTTGGAGTGGTTCCCGGGCGTGACATCCGAGCAGGCGCGTGCCGTCCTTGACCACGTGGCGAAGAGTGCCCTCGAGGCAGCCTGATTGAAGGTTCTGTTCGACCAAGGCACACCCGCCCCGCTGCGCAAGGCTCTGACCGCACATGTCGTCGAAACGGCCTATGAGCGCGGTTGGTCCGAGCTTCAGAACGGGGCCCTCATCAGCGCAGCCGAGCAAGCAGACTTTGAGGTGTTCGTGACCACGGACAAGAACCTCAAGTACCAGCACAGCCTTGTCGGACGGCGACTGGCCATTGTGGTGCTGCTCTCCACCAGTTGGCCCCGAATCCAGCACGTGCTTCCATCGGTGGTCGCGGCTGTCGCCCATGCGTCCCCTGGCAGTTACGAGGAGGTCAGCGTCCCGAGCGCTCGTTGACTTGTTCGGAAGTCTCACTCAAACAGGTGGGATTCACTCTCATCCTGCAGCACTGCCTTGCAGCAAATCCAGCAACCGTCGGTCGCGTTCGCGCTCGGCGGCATCAACGTCTGCCAGGTCGGCAGGCTTGTTCAGCACAAGCTTGTACGGCGACCCCTGCTTGATGGTGCGTGCGCCGATGGCGACCCCGGTCAGACCCAGTTGCCCCTGCACATGCTTTCGTCGCTGCTCGGCCATGGCCAGTACCAGCGGCGATCCGTTGCGAGCTTCCGCCCAGCGAATCACGCCCGCGCAATCACTGCAGCGGCAACACCAATCGACTCCGCGTAGCGCATGGTCGTCTGCGCCGCGAGGCGCCTGGGCGAGTGACTGCGACAATGCGCGCCGTGCCAGATCGCGCAGGTCAGCCAGGGCCGGCAGCGCAATCAGATCCGGTTGGGTCAGCACGCCAGCGAGTTCGCGGAGCGGGTAGAGCTTGGACGCGGCCTCGACGTGAGCGGTCAGCTGCGTCATGCCGGGATGAGCCGGCTGCAGCGCCAGCGCGCGAACCAACTGACCCAGCAGTTGCCAATGTCGCGTGCGCAAGGCCAGCAGGAAAAGTCTGACGAACTTTGCGGACATCGGCTTACAGACAGCGTGGCCAACCCGCGCCAAGCTGTCGATATGACCTGCGCCCGCTCCGCCATCGTTCCGCCGGGATCAAACGGCTACTACCACTGCGTCTCGCGCTGTGTCCGCAGGGCCTTCCTGTGCGGTTTCGACAAGCCGACCGGTCGAAACCTCGACCATCGGCGCGGATGAGAACCAACGGGGTCAAGTCCATCATCAAGGCATCGACGTCATTCAGAAGTGGGCTGAGATTCCAACAATGCTAGACCTGATCCGAGAGCGGCGCGGCTCAGGGTCGCCGTGGCGCGGTGCCAGTGCGGGTGGCGTTGCGGTTTGCGCACGGGACCCGTTCGCGCCGGTGGCCGCGTCGACCGCCGTTCAGTAGCGCGGTCCCGACGCGCGTGGTGCCAAGGCTTTCGCACGGGACCCGTTCGCGCCGGTGGCCGCGTCGACCGCTGACATCGAGCATGTT
>DAIMJK010000289.1:1297-4771 GCA_036722245.1 Lysobacterales bacterium | reverse complement strand
GTGGGAGAGAACTTCCATGGGCGCGAAAGGAAAGTCGAATCGCTGTGGCAACTGCTGCAACAGCACGACATCCTGCTGCTGGGCCCTCGTCGTATTGGCAAGACCTCCGTCGCCCGGACGCTCGCCGCCCGAGCCGAGCATGAGGGCTGGCGCTACTTCGAGATCAACGTGGCGTCTTGCCGCAACGAGCGCGAAGTGGTCGAGAAGCTGGTTGCCGCCGTCCATGAGCATGCGCGCTCCCAGACAGCAAGGACCCTCGGCTCAATCCGTAATGCGGTCGCTGAACTGGCGGGCCGAGTCAAGCGAATTGCGATCCCGGGTGGTCCATCAGTCGATCTGGAGGGCACCAGCCCGGAACCCTGGGATCAGGTGGCCTCCGCGGCGCTCCAGATCCTCGCAGACTCTGGCGAACAATGGCTGGCCTATGTCGATGAACTGCCGATCTTTTTGTTTCAGTTGATCCGCGAAGACCCGGTCCATGGGGTGGGACGGACGCGACGATTCCTGGACTGGTTTCGCAATGACGTACGAGGGCTGCGCCAGGGACGCCATCTTCACTGGCTGATCACCGGATCGGTCGGCCTGGACACGCTCGTCCAACAGCACAAGATGAGCGACACGATCAACAGCCTGAAACACGAGACGCTGCCGCCCTTCACTGATCCGGAGGCGCTCGGTCTGCTGCGAAAACTGTCCGCGTCCTATGCGCTCGCATTGACGGACTCACACTGCCGTTTCCTTCTCGACCGGATCCGCTGGCCACAGCCCTATTACCTGCAACTGGCCTTTAACAATCTGCGCGAACTGCTTACGGGTTCAGACACGCAGCTCGACGAAATTGCGATCGACAAGGCGGTGCAGAACATGTTGGCGCCAAGTCAGGACAACGACTTCCACCACTGGAAGCAGCGGCTGGAGACCCAGTTGGCACCCGATCAGGAAGCACATGCGACAGCCATGTTGAAAGTCGCGGCGGCCCAGCCCGAAGGCACCCGTGTCGAGAGCTTGCTGGCATGCCTGGCGAGTCGTCTGCCGGCGACGAATGAAGATGACATCGAGCGGGTCTTCATCACGCTACGCGACATCCTGATCCGAGATGCCTACTGGCTGCCTGAAGACGGGCCCGACGGCATTCGCCGCTACCGGTTCCAGCTTGAACCGCTGCGCGCCTGGTGGAAACGCCAGCACGCGCTATGAAAACCAGTACGCCAGTTGCCCCAGCGCCGGTCATTCGGCACATCTATAACCCCGGCTTCCTCAGCGACGACGATCTCGTTGCCGGCTTCGCGGCCCGTCAGAAATTGTTCGAGTTTGTGCGCGGGGACCTTGCCCGCGCGCCACTGCAGGGCAATGTGCAGCATTACTTGCTGGTCGGACCCCGTGGTGCCGGAAAGACCACGCTGCTGCGCCGACTGGCCATTGCGATCCGACGCGACCCCGACATCTCTCACCTGTTGGCCGTGCCCTTTCCGGAAGAGCTGTACAACGTCAAGGGCTTGTCCGATCTGTGGTGGAGCGCCTGTGACTCGGCCTGTGAAGAGCTGGAACTGGAGAACCGGCTCAGTGAGGCAAGCGAACTCAATGCCGCAATCGATAGCCAGCGGCCCCGAGGCCCGCTCCTTGATCCGCACGAGTCCTCCGGCTTGCACTTACTGCTTCAGAGCTGCGCCAAACTGGGCCGCAGGCCGGTCTTGCTGATCGACAATCTGGACATGGTCCTGCGACGGATCGACAAGACCGGCCGCAAGCTCAAGGACAATAACTCACCCGCCTATTGGTCCTTGCGCGAGGTCCTGTCCCGCACCGACGCCCCCATCGTCATCGGCGGGTCGGTGCGCCTGAGCGAACCCTTCACCGGCTACGAGCGCGCCTTCTTCGATTTCTTCGCCACCAAGCCTCTCGGCAAGCTGTCACTGAAGGAATGCCGCCAAGTGCTTAGGCGGATGGCCAGCGGCGATCACGACAAGACCGTCCTGGCCCGAATCGATGCGCTGCCGGGCCGCATCCGCGCGCTGCACGAACTGACTGGCGGCAATCCGCGCGCGCTGGGCCTGATCTACGAAGTACTTCGGCAGGGCGCCAGCACCCGCGCGGTACAGGATTTCGAGCAGCTGATCGACCTGTCGACGCCCTACTACAAGCACCGCATCGAGGATCTTTCTGAGCAGGCGCAGGTGATCATGCATGCGATGGCGGTGCGCCGGCCGGCCCGTGTGGGTACCGACCGTGTGCACTTCGGACTGACCGCTGCCGAAATCGGTGATGAAGCGGGGCTGGAAACAAAGACCGTCTCGGCCCAGCTGGAGTTGCTGGTGTCCGAGGGAGTCGTGGAGAAGTCCAGCGGCAAGGGGCGAAAGCAATACCGGATCGCCGAACAGCTGTTCCGATTGTGGTTGCAGATGCGTGGCACGCGGCGAGTTCGCGCCTATGCGGCTGGGTTGGCGGAGTTTCTAAGTGCCCTCTACAGCTACGAGGAGCTACAGGAGCTGTTGGCCCAACTCCCGGCCGACCCTCTCTCCAGAGCCAGGGGCGCGTACCTGCACTCAGAGCTGGCGACCTCGCGGCAGGTCCGCAGGGTTCATCAGGCTGAAGCGCTGGACGCCGCGCGGCAGGACGCCACTATAACGGGCATCGCGCTGGACCAAACACTACCCGCGCGAGATCTGGATCCTGACCTGGCCGAGCGGCAAGCGTTGCGAGAGGCACTGGAGCGGCCCCGTATCAGTCGGGAGGGCGAGGTGCTGTTGCCGCAGCCTCTGCGCGATCGCGTGCTGGGCAGTCTAACGCTGGGCATGGATACCGTCCGTCAGAGCATGACCCGACTGGATGATGCCGCAAACAGGGACACCGAGATGGAGCACCTTGAGGCGCTAATGGATGCCGAGGATCGGCGGCTGGCAAAGGATTTCGACTCGGAAGCGATCGCGCTGCTAACCCGGCTGCGGATGCGAGGCTGCCTACCGGTGTCGCACCTAAGCCCCGACGATTTTCAGGGATTGCCGCCAGATCTCGATATGCACGACACCGTGGGAATGGTGATCAAGCTGATCAACGCATATCCGGCGCTCGTTCGGCTCGCACCAGAATCGGCAATGGCTTGGATACAGTGGTGCGAAACGAATGCGGCGCAGATGGACAGCGGCACTTGGATGCTTCTGGGCTTGAGGCTGATCGAATCGGGGGCCTCGGAGTACTCCGAGGCAGCCTATCGCCACGCCATCAAGCTGGATGCGACCAATGCGTGGCCATGGATCAACCTGGGTAACGTCCTGCAGTTTCATCTTAACCGGTTCGAAGAGGCAGAGACTGCCTACCTGCAGGCGATCAAACTGGATAAGACGCAACCCGTGGCATGGATCGCGTTGGGCTTCTTGCTGCACGCTCACTTGGGGCGTCACAGCGAAGCTGAGGTGGCCTATCGCCGGGCCCTCGAACTCAACGAGGCGCATGCAGTTACCTGGAACAGCTTGGGCG
>DAIMJK010000289.1:0-1287 GCA_036722245.1 Lysobacterales bacterium | reverse complement strand
CAGCACGACGAGGCCGAGAGAGCCTACCGCCGGGCCCTCGAGATAGATCCAGCCGACGCTTTGACATGGATGAGCTTGGCGTTTCTCCTCAAGTTTCATATGCGTCGTCTTGACGAGGCCAACGTTTGTATCAGACGTGCCGTTGATGTGGACCCGACCTGGCTTGAACAGGCGGACGTGTTGCTGCGCGAGTGGTCGACCGAGGGTCGGCTGCAGCAAGCTCACCAGGCGCTGGCTGACAATGATTGGCAAAAGCTGACCGAGATTCTGCGCGGCCTGGCTATTAGGTCGGAGGAAGAGTTCTCACCCGCTGGAACTGCGATGGTCGAGGGTTTGACAGCCGCCGCAATGCGCGCAGGCAAGGGGCCGGAACTCCTGACTGCGATGACCGAGGCGGGCTTCGAACGGGTGGCTGCGCCGCTGCTGGCGGCGCTTGATGCCATGGTCTTCGGGGGACCGACAAAGCTGGCGGGTGCAGAACCCGAGTTGCGCAGCGCTGCAAAGACGCTGCATGACCGTTTGGCTGCGGCCATCAGCGACGAAAACACGGTGCTGCGGCCAATGGAGGCGAACGGGTGGATGCTCTTCATGAGACAGAACGGAAAGCGCGTGGATCCTGAGCACAATGAAGACTCCCGGTGACTCCTAGTCGCGCTTCGGCAAAAGCCTGCGGGCGGGATGCCCGCGGTCAGGGGAGAGCCGACATTCCGGACTGGACTGACCTGTCAAACCGGCGTCGTGCAGTCCAGCAGCAACTGTGCGGCGGGGCCGAGCCAGTCGTGGCTGACCAGCCAGGGGGCGGCCAGGGCCAAAAGGCCGATGCCTGCCAACAGCACGCCGGCCGGCTGCGCCATCCGGTTGCTGGCGCTGCTGCGCCGCAGATGCAGCAGACCGAGTGAGCTGGCGATCACCGCGGGCAGGGTGCCAATGCCGAAGGCGGCCATCGTCAATGCGCCCTGCGCGGCGCCGCCGCTGCTGGCGGTGAGGAACAGGGCCGCGTAGAGCAGCCCGCAGGGCAGCAACGCCCAGGCCGCGCCAAGCAGCAGGGTCAGTTCCGGGCGGCGGGCCAGCGAGCCTGCGCGGCGGCCACCAAAGTGACGTTGCCAGATCGGCAGCGCCCGCTGTGCCAGGCGCTCCGGACCGCGCCAGCCGAGCAGCACGGCGCCGGCAACGATCAGCGACACCGCGACCAGGCTGCGCGCCAGCAGCCACAGATCGGCGTTCAGGCCGAAGCGCAGCAGCCCACCGACACCGCCGGCGAGCAGGCCGAGCGTCGCGTAACCGACC
>DAIMJK010000288.1:0-4805 GCA_036722245.1 Lysobacterales bacterium | reverse complement strand
CGGGTTTCCGTGGATCGCGCAAGAGCACGCCGTTTGCCGCTCAGGTGGCCGCCGAGAAGGCTGGACGTGTCGCCCTGGAGTACGGGGTCAAGAATGTCGAAGTTCGTGTCAAGGGCCCCGGCCCGGGTCGCGAGTCTTCCGTTCGCTCGTTGAACGCGCTCGGCATCAAGGTGACCAACATCACCGACGTTACCCCCATCCCCCATAACGGATGCCGCCCGCCGAAGCGGCGTCGCGTCTAGCCGGATTGTCCAGGAGTATTATCGATGGCACGTTATCTTGGACCCACCTGCAAGCTCGCGCGACGCGAGGGCACGGATCTGTTTCTGAAAAGCCCGGCGCGTGCGCTGGACAGCAAGTGCAAACTGGACAAGAAGCCCGGTGTGCATGGTGCGGCGAAGAAGAACAAGTCCTCCGACTATGCCAACCAGCTGCGCGAGAAGCAGAAGGTCAAGCGCATGTACGGCATCCTCGAGCGCCAGTTTCGGAGCTACTACAAGCGCGCTTCCAATCAGCGCGGCGCCAGTGGTGAAAACCTGCTGCGCCTGCTGGAAGGCCGTCTGGACAATATCGTGTTCCGGATGGGCTTCGCCGCGACGCGCGCCGAGGCACGTCAGCTGGTGTCGCACCGCGGCGTCCTGCTCAACGGTCGGCCCGTCAACATCCCCTCCTGTCAGATCAAGCCGGGCGACATCGTCGCCGTCGCCGAAAAGGCGAAAGAGCAGCTGCGGATCAAGCAGGCCATCACCCTGAGTCAAGAGTTCGATACGGTTCCCGGTTGGGTTGAGGTGGACGCTGCCAAGCTGTCCGGCTCGCTCAAGTCGCTGCCAGAGCGCAGTGATCTGAGCCAGGAAATCAACGAGAACCTGATCGTCGAGCTGTACTCGAAGTAAGTCATTTCGGAGTCTGGATTTATGTCCTCAGCAACGGGCCTGTTGAGCCCTCGCAATCTCGAGGTAGAAGCGATTGCGGCAAATCGGGCACGAGTCTTCCTCGAGCCCCTGGAGCGCGGATTTGGTCACACGCTGGGCAATGCCCTGCGCCGTGTGTTGCTGTCCTCGATTCCGGGCGCCGCGATCGTTGATGTAGAGATCGATGGGGTGGTGCACGAGTACGGGACCATCGAAGGCGTGCTTGAAGACGTCATCGAGATCCTGCTCAACCTGAAGAACGTGGCCGTACGCCTGCACAACGTTGATCAGTCAACCGTCACCTTGTCCCGCAAGGGCCAGGGCGTGGTCACCGCCGGCGACATCACCACCGACCACAACGTCGAGATCGTGAATCCGGACCTGGTCATCTGCACCCTGACCAAGGACGTCGCGCTGAGCATGCGCTTGCGTGTGGTTCGCGGCACTGGCTACGAGCCGTCGAGCAGCCGCCGGCTGCCCGAGGACGAAGTTCGCCCGATCGGTCGGCTGCAGCTGGACGCGAGTTTCTCGCCGATTCGCCGGGTTGCGTACTCGGTTGAAAGTGCGCGCGTCGAGCAGCGCACCGACCTCGACAAGCTGGTGCTGGATGTGGAGACCAACGGCACAATAAACGTCGAGGACGCGGTCAAGCGCGCGGCCACGGTGCTGGTCGATCAGCTTGGTGTGTTTGTCGATGTCAAGCTGGGCGAAGGCGACCGGCCGAGTGCGGCACGCAATGACGTCGACCCGCTGTTGCTGCGACCGATCGACGATCTTGAACTGACTGTGCGTTCTGCCAACTGCCTCAAGGCCGAGAGCATCTATTACATCGGCGACTTGATCCAGCGCACCGAAGTGGAGCTGCTGAAGACCCCGAACCTGGGCAAGAAGTCGCTTACCGAGATCAAGGATGTGCTGGCGGCACGTGGTTTGTCGCTCGGCATGAAGTTGGAGAATTGGCCGCCGCCGGGCTTGAGCACCGGCACCTTCGGCGGCTGATCGACGGATACATTGGGAGATAGTCATGCGCCACCGTAAAGCAGGACGCAAGTTCAACAGAACCAGCTCGCACCGCAAGGCGATGTTCAGCAATATGGCGAGTTCGTTGTTTGAACACGAGTTGATCAAGACCACGCTGCCGAAGGCGAAAGAACTGCGCCGGGTGGCTGAGCCACTGATCACGCTCGCCAAGGAAGACACGGTGGCTCAGCGGCGACTGGCCTTTTCGCGCCTGCGCAGCAAGTCGGTGGTCGGCAAGCTGTTCAGCGAACTGGGCCCACGCTACAAGAGCCGCCCGGGCGGCTACCTGCGCATCCTCAAATGCGGCTATCGCGATGGCGACAATGCGCCCATGGCCTATGTCGAGCTGGTCGATCGTCCCGGAGCGCCGCAAGCCGAGGCATGAGTACATGCCGCCGGCTGACACGAATGACGGCACCTGCGGGTGCCGTTTTCGTTTGCCAACGGCTCGCACCTGAGCTGAATCGACCGCGCAGCATGGATTGACCGCACCACAGGCTCGCTTTAGCGTTGCTGGTGTTGGCTGCGGGAACTTGCGCAGCTCCGACCCAGTCCCCGATCTTTCATGTCGATCCCCAATCGTGCGACGACCAGCTTGGAGTAGATCAATCATGCGTCGGCTGAAAACCAATCGGGTGTTTGCGGCGGTCGCCGCGCTGTGCGTGGTCTTCATGGGCTACGCGCTGTACGCCGAGCACATGCTCGGCCTGGAACCCTGCCCGCTGTGCATGCTGCAGCGCGGCGCGATGCTGCTGGTCTTGTTCGTCAGCGCGCTGGCCGCGCTGCATAACCCGCGTTCGCGGCTGGGCTGGATAAGCTATGGCACCTTGGGCTTTCTTTCCGCCGGGCTGGGCGTGGCGATCGCTGGGCGCCATGTCTGGCTGCAGAACCTGCCGCCGGACCAGGTGCCCGCCTGCGCGCCGTCGCTGGACTACATGCTCGAGGTTTTCCCTTACGGTGAGATGCTCCACACCATCCTGATGACCAGCGGCGAATGCGCCGAGATCGACTGGGCCTTTCTGGGACTGAGCATGCCCGGTTGGACGCTGGTGTGGTTTGTGTTGTTTGCGTTGGTGCTGGGGATCAGCGGCTGGACGGCGAAGCCGGTGCGCTGAGCCAAACTGCAGCGTCGGTCGGTCCTTGTAACGAGAGGGCCCAGGGCTCAGGGCCCAGGGCCCAGCAGGTCAAGAGCCCGCGAGACTGGTTGACCGGAGGGACCAAACGACCGTTTGGTTTCAAACTCGCCTCAAGAACCGGCCTTCGACAGGGCCCTGTGCCCTGGGCAATGCAGATACCCCGAGCATCCCGCTTTTTCGCGCCGCCCGTTCCGCGGCTCGTGCGGCGGTGCAGCATTTATGGCACGATGAAGCACCCAGGCAGGGACGCCTCGCACAGGCAGGAGAATACAGATGGCGGAAAGCAGCACATTGCAGGCGGTCAAGACGGCATCGGATTGGTCGCCCGACAGCTGGCGCCAGTTTCCCGGCCTGCAGATGCCGACCTACCGCGATGAGGCCAGGCTCGACCGTGCCTTGGGCGAGTTGCGCGCGCTGCCACCGCTGGTCACCTCGTGGGAGATCATGTCGCTGCGGCATGAACTGGCCCAGGCGGCCGAGGGCAAGCGCTTTTTGCTGCAGGGCGGCGACTGCGCCGAAACCTTCGTCGATTGCACCAGCCCGCTGATTGCCAACCGGCTCAAGGTGCTGCTGCAGATGAGCCTGGCGCTGGTCCATGGCCTGCGCCTGCCGGTGGTGCGAGTCGGTCGCTTTGCCGGTCAGTATGCCAAGCCACGCTCGGCTGACCTGGAAACTCGCGACGGCGTGACCTTGCCGTCCTACCGCGGTGATCTGGTCAACGGACCGGACTTCACGCCGGAGGCGCGCGAGCCCGATCCGGCACGGATGATCGAAGGTCACTCGCGTTCGGCGATGACGATGAATTTCGTCCGCGCGCTGATCGATGGTGGCTTTGCCGATCTGCACCACCCCGAATACTGGGATCTGGACTGGGTCCGACATTCGCCGCTGGAAGACGAGTACCGGCGAATGGTGGAAGCGATCGGCGATGCCGTGCGCTTCATGGAGACCATCAGTGGCGCGCCGATGGGCAGTTTGCGCCGGGTTGATTTCTACACCTCGCACGAAGCCCTGCTGTTGCCCTACGAGGCCAGCATCACCCGTCAGGTGCCGCGTCAGTGGGGTTGGTTCAATCTGGCCACCCACTTTCCGTGGATCGGTATGCGGACTTCGGACATTGACGGCGCCCACGTTGAGTATTGTCGCGGCATCCGCAATCCGGTCGGGGTCAAGGTCGGCCCTACGACCAGGCCCGATCAGCTTTCGCGCCTGATTGAACGGCTCAACCCGGATAACGAATCGGGCAAGCTGACGCTGATCCACCGCATGGGCGCGGACAAGATCCAGGTCGGCCTGCCGGCGCTGCTCGATGCAGTGCGCCAGCGCGGCCATCGGGTCTTGTGGTGCTGCGATCCGATGCATGGCAATACCGAGAGCCTGGACGGTGGGGTCAAGACGCGGCGTTTCGACCGCATCCGCAACGAGTTGGAACTGGCCTTCGACCTGCACGCGGCCGCGGGCACGCGGCTGGGCGGCGTCCATCTGGAGCTGACCGGCGAGGACGTGACCGAGTGCCTGGGCGGCGCGCGCGATCTGCAGGAACTCGACCTCGCGCGGGCCTACCGGACCACGGTCGATCCACGCCTGAACTACGAGCAATCACTGGAGCTGGCGATGCTGATCGTGCGCAAGCACGGAAGTGCCGCCGCCGGGGTTGGTACAGGTCGTGGAGGTGCTGAAGAGCTGAAGAGCTGATTGACCACAAAGGACACAAAGGACACGAAGGAGAGCAGAGCGG
>DAIMJK010000287.1:0-4818 GCA_036722245.1 Lysobacterales bacterium | reverse complement strand
GAGACTTGCGAGTTAACAGGCCCACGGTGTTTTTCCCCTTCCGACGGTACCTTACGAGCGAAACATGCCCCGCTACATTAAATACGATTCTTAAGCTCCGATCAACGTCGGGCGTGTGCCGAGACGCACATTTCGGGCCGGATTCGGGCAGTTGACCCGCTTGAACGCCCATTCAGGCAGCTTTCCCTATACTTCAGGGCCTGTCCGAAACGACCCGAATCGACGTGCGCCTGATCAAGAAACTGCTGCGTTACCTAGTCTTGCTGGCACTTTTGGGCGGCGTCGTGGGCGCTCTGGGCCTGTGGTGGGTCCATCACACGTACTCGGCGGAACTGCCCGACGTCGAAGTTCTGCGGCAGGTCCAGCTGCAGCAGCCGCTGCGAATCTACTCGGCCGACGGCAAACTCATCGCATCCATAGGCGAGGCACGACGCTCACCCACCCGCTACGCCGACCTCCCTGATCAGTTGCTGGAGGCGTTCATCGCGGTGGAGGACGCGCGCTTCTTTGAGCACCCCGGAGTCGACTACCAGGGCATCCTCCGCGCCGGCTGGGAGGTCCTGCGCTCGGGCGGCGAGTATGGCTCGGGGGGCAGCACGATCACGATGCAGCTCGCGCGCAACTTTTTCCTCTCACCTGAACGCCGGATCGAGCGCAAGATCAAGGAGATCCTGCTGGCAATCCGGATCGAGCAGGCGCTGAGCAAGGAGGAGATCCTTGAGCTCTACCTGAACAAGATCTTCCTCGGTCACCGCGCCTACGGGGTCGCCGCGGCAGCCGAGGTCTATTACGGCAAGACGCTGGCCGATCTGACACTGGCCGAGGCGGCCATGATCGCCGGTCTGCCCAAGGCGCCGTCGGATCTGAACCCCGTGCAGAATCCGGATCGCGCACGTGAGCGTCGCAATTATGTGCTAGCCCGGATGCTGGAGGTCGGGTTCATCACCCAGGCCGCCTTTGTGGAGGCCACCGAGGCACCTGATTTCGCCTTCGTGCACGATCCGCCGGTGGAACTGGAAGCAGACTACGTCGGTGAGATGGTCCGGCAGGAGGCCGAGCGGCTGCTCGGACCGGAGGCGACAACCGCCGGCTATCGGATCTACACCACCGTAGTATCGACCCTGCAGGAGGCGGCCAACCGGTCCGTCCGCAGTGGCCTGGAAGCCTATGACCTGCGCCATGGCTATCGCGGCCCGGAGGCGCACTTCGAACTGCCCGAACAAAGTGATCCGCGCGCGGTGGCCGAACGGCTCAGCGGCTTCTGGTCGGTCGCAGGTCAGGTCCCGGCGCTGGTGCTGAGCAGTGATGCGGAGCGGGCAGAACTGCAACTGGTAGACGGACAACTGGCCGAACTCGAACTCGAGGGGCTGCTCTGGGCGCGTCCCTACATCAACGAAAGCCAGCGTGGCCCGACTCCCAAACGTGTCGACGCGGTGCTCAAGCGCGGTGACGTGGTGCGGGTCCGTCGGGCCGACGAAGGCGGCTTCGTGCTGAGCCAGATCCCGGCGGCACAGGCGGCACTGGTGTCGATCGACCCTGAAGATGGGGCAATACGTGCGCTGGTGGGCGGCTACAGTTTTGGTCGCAGCAAGTTCAATCGCGCCGTCCAGAGCGCCCGCCAACCGGGCTCGAGTTTCAAGCCCTTCGTTTACTCGGCCGCACTCGACCAGGGCTTCACGCCAGCCTCGATCGTCAACGACGCACCGCTGGTGTATGTCGATCCCTGGCTGGACAAGGTTTGGAGGCCGCGGAATGACAATTCCAAGTTCTACGGACCGATGCGCCTGCGTGAGGCGATGGTGCTGTCGCGCAATCTGGTTTCCATTCGCGTGCTGGAGGCGGTCGGCATCGATGTCACCCGACGCTTCATCATGCGCTTCGGTTTCAGCGCCGATGCCCTGCCCCCGAATTTGTCGATGGCCTTGGGCACGGCGTCAGCAGCACCGCTGGCGCTCGCCCGCGGTTACGCGGTGTTCGCCAACGGCGGATTTCTGGTCGACCCACACCTGATTGTCCGGATCGAGGACAGTCAGGGACGCGTGGTCCACCAGGGACAGGCACCGCGGGCCTGCCGGTCGTGCCCGGAACGTCTCGCGCTGGAGTTGAATGCAGCGATGGCCAACCCAGAAACGCTGGATTCGGGTACGCAGACCGCCACCCTGGAGCCAGCGACAACGACCGACGAGGACACCGTCGAAACTGCCGATCCCGCCATGCCGCGGCTGGCGGTGCGCGCGATCGACGAGCGCAACGCCTTCCTCATTTCCTCGATGCTGCGTGATGTGGTCAAGCGCGGCACTGGTCGGGCCGCAATGGCGCTTGGCCGGGACGATCTGGCCGGCAAGACCGGCACCACCAACGAATATCGTGATGCCTGGTTTTCCGGCTTCAACGACGAACTGGTCACCACCGCGTGGGTCGGCTTCGACGGTTTCACCTCGCTCGGAAGGGGCGAGTTCGGCGCCAAGGCGGCGCTGCCGGTCTGGATGGGCTACATGGAAGTGGCGCTCGAGGGCATGCCTCAGCACAAGCTGGTCCAGCCACCAGGCATCACCACAGCACGGGTGAGCAAGGAAACAGGTCAGCTGACCTGGCCAGGCGACCCGGTGGCGATGCTGGAGTATTTCCGGGTCGAGGACCTGGACCGCCTGGGTGCAGCCGCGCGGCAGAACGCCAGCGCGACCTATGAGATCTTCTGACGCCGAGCAGGCCTTGCGCCAGGTGGCGCGGCGGGTGGTTTGTGATGGGCTGGATCTGACCGGCGCCTTGCGCGCCGCAAGTCTCGCCGCCCGTCGCAAGTCGGATATCCAGACACTGTGGCAGGCGCTTCCTGGCGCAGTGAAGGCTTACCAGGAGTTGTTTCAGAGTCCGGCCTATGGCCTTCGACAAAGGCGCACCAGGATGGCCACCGACGAGGCCATCGAGCGCTTTGGGCAGTACCCGCTGGTCTTGCTGGGCGCCGCCGCGCTGGGTCTGGCGGCCGACAACGAGGCCCTCGACATGGGTATCTACCTGGACGAAAACGAAGCACTGCTGCGCTCACTCATTGATCGCGGCGCAAGCTTCAGCGTTGCTGAAGTGCCCATCGCTCTGCGGGCCAGCGATCGTGGTCTGCGCTGCAGCACCATCGAGCATGAACTGCCAAGCCTGGGTTTGCGCCTGATCTGTCTGCGCCCGCAATGGCAGGGTCGGCCGCTGTACCTTGGCGGCCTGCCCTGGCCGATGCTCAGCGTTTCTCGATAGGCATGTAGACCCGCTGAGTTGCACCGGTGTACACCTGCCGCGGCCGGCCTATCTTGACGCTGCCTTCGGCGTTCTGCTCCAGCCAGTGGGCGATCCAGCCGGCGGTGCGACCAAGCGCGAACATCACGGTGAACATCTCGACCGGAATATTCAACGCCTTGTAGATGATGCCGGAGTAGAAATCGACGTTCGGATAGAGTTTGCGCTCGACGAAGTAGTCGTCCTTCAGCGCCACTTCCTCCAGCGCCATTGCCACTTCCAGCAACGGATCGTGGATACCCAGGCGATCGAGCACCTCATGGGTCATCTTGCGGATGATCCGCGCCCGCGGGTCGAAGTTCTTGTAGACGCGGTGACCAAAGCCCATCAGGCGGAAGCTGTCATCCTTGTCCTTGGCCCGCATGACCGCCTTGGCAACCTGGTCCTTGGTGCCGATCTCGGTCAGCATCTCCAGCACGGCCTCATTTGCCCCGCCATGCGCCGGCCCCCACAGCGCGGCCACTCCGGCGGCGATGCAGGCGATCGGATTGGCGCCGGTGGAACCGACCAGACGCACCGTCGAGGTCGACGCGTTCTGCTCGTGATCGGCATGCAGGATGAACAGCAGATCCAGCGCCTTGGCCGCGATGGGATCGACTTCATAGTCCTCTGCCGGCACGCTGAACATCATGTCCAGAAAGCGCGAGCAGTAATCGAGCCGGTTCTTCGGGTACACCGCCGGCTGACCGACCATGTGCTTGTAGCAGGCCGCAGCGATGGTCGGCATCTTGGCGATCAGACGGATCGCGGTGACCAGTCGGTGCTGCGGATTATCCGGGTCGAGCGAGTCGTGATAGAAGGCCGCCAACGAGCCAACCATGCCACACAGCATCGCCATCGGATGGGCGTTGTAATGGAAACCGTTCATGAAGGTCTTGAGCGCCTCATGAATCATCGTGTGGTTGGTGACGTGGTGCTGGAACTCGCTGAACTCGGTTGCGTTGGGCAACTCTCCGTTGATCAGCAGATAGGCCACTTCAAGGAAGCTGGACTGCTCGGAGAGTTGCTCGATCGGATAGCCGCGATAGAGCAACACGCCCTTGTCACCATCAATGTAGGTGATCGCACTTTTGGTGGAGCAGGTCGAGACGAAGCCCGGATCGAAGGTGAAATAACCCAGATCGCGGTTCAGCTTGCCGATATCCAGCGCCGGGTCGCCAAGGCTGCCGGTGACTATCGGGAGTTCGACCGCGCGTCCGTTGCCCGGGTCGTTCAAGGTCAGATGACTCGACATGTTGCTCTCCTGCTCCATGGCTCAAGGGCCGGCGCAGGCGTCCGGACCGAGCGGTCCAAAAACGCAAGGTGGGGCGTGCACCGGGCAGACGCTGGATTATGCCACAGGGCCCCGTGCGCACTGTCGACAATTGTGGCGGCGAGGTGCGATTCAAACTGATGTTTTGAGGAACCTGCAAAGGACTGAGGGCCCAGGGCTCAGGGCCCAGTCCGGAGCCAACGTGAGGCGAGTACGAACTTTGCGCTGCCATCGTGTTCTGACTGGCCTCAAGTCGGCTCTTGACCTTGCTGGGCCCTGGGCCC
>DAIMJK010000286.1:0-4855 GCA_036722245.1 Lysobacterales bacterium | reverse complement strand
GATTCAAGCTGATGTTTCGGAGGGGCTGGTTAGTGGAGGGCCCAGGGCTCAGGGCCCAGGGCCCAGCAAGATCAACAGCCGGCTTGAGGGGAATCCGGGGCGCGATGGCTGAGCGGTAACCTCCACATTCGCCTCAAGTTGGCTCAGAACTGGGCCCTGGGCCCTGTGCCCTGGGCCCTCAGGCGAGCCAGGACCTGGAGAGTCGGGAGTTGATGGTCGGCAGCAACAGCCACGGCACAATCCACAGTCCGGTATTGATCCTTGCCGGCGGCCGCGGCCGTCGCCTGGGTGGATGCGACAAGGCTGCCCTGCCCTCGCCTGCAATGCTCGGGCGCAATCTGCTCGAGGTGGCGATCGAGCGCTACGCCACGCTGGGTCCGGTCTGGATCGCCTGCGGCACGCAACGTCGCAGCGATGTGCCGTCCGGGCTGGTGCAACTGCTGGACCCGCCAAGCCCGGCCGCTGCCGACACTGGTGCCGGACCGCTCGCCGGCCTTTACGCCGGCTTCGAGCATGCCCAACTGGCCGGCCATGGTGTGCTGCTCAGCGCTCCGGTTGATCTGACCGGCGTACGCTCGGCAGTGCTCGCTGCAATGGCTGCGCACCTGGATGAGCAGCCCGCGCTGCAGGTCGTCGTGGCCCGGCGCCAACGCGACGAACCCCTGCTCGCCGCCTGGCGGGTCGATGCGGCATTGCTCGAGTCCTGTCGCCTGGCACTGGCCAGCGGCGATGGCGCTGTCCATCGTTGGCAATGGAAGCTACGCCGGACCAGCCTGGCGGTGGCCGATGACGAACCAGTCTGGGTCAACATCAACACCATCGAGGACCTGCAAGAGGCCTGCAGGCTCTATCCTCTGACCTGAGCGCGGCGACTCCACCCCGCGTCTCGCGGCAGGCGAAGCACCACAGCAGGCGACAGCCCGGACGAGACCAATGAGCAGCGACCCATGTGACTACCCCAAGGTAATGGACTTGAGCCTGGAGGACGCGCTGGACCGGCTGCGCGATACCTTGCAATCGCGCGTGCTGCTGGCTGGCCCGCTGGCGCTCGATGAGGCCCTCGGCGGTGTATTGGCGGACGACCTGCGGGCACCGATCGACCTGCCACCCTTCGACAACTCGGCAATGGATGGCTATGCCTACGCCGGTGCCGAGTTGACGCCCACCGGTGGCCACCAGTTGCCGCTCGATGGCCGTACGCTTGCGGGAGAGACGGCTGATCACCTGCTGCCCGGGCACGCCCGTCGGATCACCACCGGCGCACCAATGCCGCTGGGTGCCGACAGCGTCATCGTGCAGGAGCAGGTGCTGCTCGACGATCAGTCCATCTGCTTCGATCAGCTGCCGGTACTGGGCTCGAACATCCGCCGCCAGGGTGAGGACCTGCAGCGTGACGCCCTGGTATTCGCTCAGGGAACCCGGCTGGGACCGCTGCAGATCGGTCTGCTCGCCGCGCTCGGGATGGCCACGGTCCAGGTTCACCGCAAGCCGCGGGTGGCAATCATCTCCACCGGCGACGAGCTGATCGAGCCGGGGGCGCAACGACGCGGGGGCCAGATCTATGACAGCAACCGCTTTCTGCTGGTCAGTCTGCTCAACCGACTCGGCGCCGACGTCGTCATGGCGACGACCTGCGGTGATCGTCGCGATCGTCTGCTGCGGACCCTGGAAGCCGCCACCAGCGTCTCCGACCTGGTCATCACCAGCGGCGGCGTCTCGGTCGGCGATGCCGATCTGCTGCCCGAACTGGTTGCCAGCGTCGGTACGATCCATTTTCACGGCCTCAACCTGAAACCGGGGCGACCGGTGCTGTACGGCGAGATCGACGGCACCCCGCTGTTCGGCCTGCCGGGCAATCCCGTGTCCGTGCTGGTGACATGCTTGAAGCTGGTGCGTCCGGCGCTGGATCTGCTTGCAGGCACGCCCATTCGCCCTCCGCTGCAGATGGCGGCGCAGCTCGAAACACCGCTGAACAAGCGCCATGATCGACGCGAGTACCAGCGCGGACGGATGATTCAGGGCGCCAGCGGCAAGCTGTGGGTGCGCCCGATCAGCGGCCAGGGATCCCACCAACTCGCCAGTTTGCGCGAGGCGGACTGCCTCATCGTGCTGCCAGATGGCCCACAAAGCTATGCCGCAGGCGATACCATCACGGTCGAGCCGCTGCTTTCGCTGCTGACCTGAGTCCCCAGTCGTCATGAGCTTGTTGCAACGCCATCTGCAATCCCTGCGCGAGTCGGTCGAGGAGATCGATGTGCAGGAGGCTGCCCGGCGTCAGGCCGCGGGCGCCACTCTGCTTGATGTGCGCGAGGCCGAAGAGCACCTCGCCGGTTTCCCGCGAGGCGCGCAGCGATTGCCGCGCAGCGCACTGGAGTTGCGGATCGAGAGTTGCGCCACCGCTACCGACGCCCTGCTGCTGATGTGTGCCGGCGGTCAGCGCTCGCTGCTGGCGGCAGCCGACCTGCGTCAGCTCGGCTATGCAAACGTGGCGTCGGTGCGCGGTGGGTATTCCGCCTGGCAGGCGGCCGGACTGCCGCTGGAGCAGCCAGCACAGCTGGACCCGCAATCGCGCCAGCGCTACGCCCGCCAGATGATTCTGCCCGAACTCGGCGAGGCCGGTCAGGCGCGCCTGCGTGCCGCGCGCGTCCTGATCGTCGGTGCCGGTGGTCTGGGCTGTCCCAGCTCGCTCTATCTGGCCGCCGCCGGGGTCGGCCATCTGAGTCTGATCGATGGCGACCGGGTGGAACTGAGCAACCTCCATCGACAAGTGCTGCACGGGACTGGCAGCGTCGGCCGGCCCAAAGTGGAGTCGGCCCGTGAACGCCTGCTGGCAATCGACCCGAGCCTGCATATCGACGCCATCGCCGAACGCCTCGACGACCGTCAGGTGAGCGAGCTGGTCGGTAGCCACCAGATCATCATTGATGGCTCCGACAACTTCAGCACCCGGTACCTGCTGAACGCGGAGTGCGTCGCCCAGGGCAAGCCGCTGATCTACGCTGCGGTTCAGCGTTTCGAGGCGCAGGTGTCCTTGTTCTGGCCGGCCGCACCCGGCGGCCAGGCGCCCTGCTACCGCTGCCTGTTTCCGCAGCCACCTCCCCCGGAAGCCGCCCCGAACTGCGCCGAGGCCGGTGTGCTCGGCGTGGTGCCGGGCATTGTCGGACTGTTGCAGGCCAACGAATGCCTCAAGCTGATCCTTGGCCATGGCCAATTGCTGGCCGGTCGATTGTTGTGTTTCGACGCCCGCAGCAGCCGCTGGCGAGAACTGCAGTTGCCGCGTGATCCGGATTGCCCGGGCTGCGGTCCGCAGCGACGCGAGCTGAATCAGGACATGCCTGCCTGTGCCCTTGGCGCACCCGCCTGATGGACCTGCAGCCGCTGCAAGACGCCTACGAACGCTCGCTGGTCAGCCTGAGCGATCCGCTCCAGCTGGTCCAGTTGGCGGTTACGGTGTTTGCGCTGGCCATGGCTGTCTGGGCCGGACGCCGCTGGCGCCCCGATCCGAGCGGAGGTTGGCGGCATGACCTGCGCCTGCGTCTACTGCGGCCCACGCTGGTGTTCGTCGTTGCGCTGCTGGGCCTGGGTCTGCTGCGCTTGCTGGAGCTGCCTTTTCGTGGCCTGGCACTGGTCAGCTCTCTGGCGCTGTCGCTGGTCCTGATCAGGGGTTTTGCCTATCTGCTGCGCCGCGCGCTCAGGCCCGGCCCGCTGCTGGAGGCCAGCGAACATCTGATCACTGGACTGATCTGGCTGGCTGTGGCGCTGTATCTGCTCGACTGGCTCGCGCCATCGCTGCAACTGCTCGAGGCGGCAGCGGTCCAGTTCGGTGAAACTCGTTTCTCGCTGCTCGATCTGCTCTTGCTGCTGGGCGTCGCCGCCGCTCTGCTGCTGCTTGGCGGTCTGTTCGCGGGTATCGTCGAGCGGCGCCTGATGGCCATGCAGGAGCTCTCGATCGGCCTGCGGGTAGGCATGGCCAAGGTGGTGCGCTTCGTCCTGGTCGTGATCGCACTGCTGGTCGCACTCAATGCCGTCGGCATCAACCTGACCTCCCTGGCGGTCTTTTCCGGCGCCCTCGGCGTGGGCCTGGGCTTCGGCCTGCAGCGGATCGCGTCCAATTTCATCTCCGGCTTCATCCTCGTCATGGACCGCTCGATCCGCCCCGGGGATGTGATCACGATCGGCGAAAGCTTTGGCTGGGTGCAGGAACTGAACGCCCGCTACGTGGTTGTCCGCAACCGCGATGGCGTCGACACCCTGATCCCGAACGAGAACCTGATCACCAGCGAGGTCATCAACTGGAGCTACGCTGATACGTCAGTGCGACTGAAGGTCCCGGTCCAGATCAGCTACAACGATGAACCCGCCGAAGCAATGGCCCTGATGGTCGAGATGGCACGCTTGAACAAGCGGGTCGAAGCAGCCCCAGGCCCGGTCGCGCGCTTGATGAGCTTTGGCGACAGCGGCATCGATCTGGAACTTCGGGTTTGGATCAAGGACCCGCAAGAAGGCATCAACAACATCCGCTCCGAGCTCAACCTGGGCATCTGGGAAGCCTTCAAACAGGCCGGGATCACCATCCCCTTCCCGCAACGCGATGTCCACCTGAAGAGCACACTGAAGCCGCAGCGAGACGATCAGCGCGGGCCACTCAGGCGAGCAGCACCCGATGGCTGAGCATCGCGGTGGCATGCGCTCAAGGGCGCACAGCCCTCAGGGAGATGTGCGATCTCGCTCGTCTTCGACCGTAACGCAGGCACCCACCGCAGCTGCGCTGCTGGCCCACCACAGGCCCGGGGAAAAGCAGGGAGAATTGCGAGGGATCGTGTAGCTTTCTTCGCCGCGGCCTTCGACTTCCACC
>DAIMJK010000285.1:0-4884 GCA_036722245.1 Lysobacterales bacterium | reverse complement strand
CACCGGCGTCAGCGGCGGCAAGGGGTGGTCATTGAGCGCGCTGCCGACCCGACTGCCCAGGTCCACCACCCGCGCCCGCCCACCCTGCATCTCGATCCGCAAATGATGGCGCGAAACCGCCGGGTCCGGCAGCACCAGATCGTTCTCCGGATGTCGGCCGAGACAAACCGTGCCGCTCAAGGCCAGCTTGCGCCGCGCCAGTTCCGGACCGGCCAGCAGTTCCAGCAGCAACTCGTCCAGGGTCGGTTCCAGATCACGCGAAAGTGGCGTGGATTGTAGCTTGCTGAGAGGGACTGAGGACCTGGTGCCGATTCAGAGCCAAGGGCTCAAGACAGCAAGAGCGAGCAACGCTCCGCGAATGTCGAACTGGCGCGGTGTCGGCGCGCGTAACGCCACGGCGTTCGCCCCGGCCAGGTTCGCAGCGGCGGCCACGGCATCACGTCGCCTCCCTTGGCGTGATGGCGCTTGATCCGCGTCATTGCGTGCGCGGGTCTCTGCGCCGAAGCTGACGATCCCAACCCTTGTGGGCACCGGTCATTCCGGCCGTTCCCGGGGTACCCAGCAGGCGTGGTTCGAGCGCGAGCCATGTCCACGATCGAGACTGCCGACATGCAACAAGCCCGATGGCTAGCCCCCTTTCTACTCCTGCTGGCATCCTCGTTTTCCTGGCCCGCAACGAACCGTGGCGCGGATCCCGTATTCGAATCCACTGACGGCCACAGCGTTTCCCTCACCGACTACCGAGGCCAGGTCATTGTGCTCAACCTGTGGGCGATCTGGTGCGGTCCCTGCATCGTCGAAATTCCGCAACTGGTCGAACTGCAGCGCCGGATCGAGCCGCGCGGCGCAACCGTGATTGGCCTGGCGGCCGATTCGGGATCAGCCGACCAGATACTGGCCTTCTGGCAGCGCCGCCTGGACCTCGAGCCGAGCTATCCGCTGTGGCTTACGTCGATGGAGGAGGCGAAAACCCATTTTGGCGCGTCCACGATCCCGCTGACTCTGCTGATCGATCGTGAAGGTGTAGTCCGCGACCGCCTGCAGGGCGCACACGACGCGGAAAGCTTTCTGGAACGAATCCAGCCGCTGCTTTGAAGTGCCATCGAGGAGTTCGGCGGCAAGCCGAACTCCAGCCTTCCAGATTGAAGCCGGATGACTTGCTTGGCAGCGAGGCAGTTGATCCAGATCAGAGACCCGGCAGGTCGACCGATGCGTCAATACACATGCAGGAAGGGCAGCAAGCGCGAATCCACCGCCACCACTGCCCCGAGGGTGATGCGGCCGCACCATTCGAGCGATGCAGCCGCGCATGGAGACGACAACGATGACGGTCATGACTACGCTGAAGCGCCAGGCAGCTATCGCACTCGCGACAGGTCTCCTGTGGTCGCAAACCGTTCCGGTCCAGGCATGGAATGGAACGCCCACGACCCTCGAACTGCGCGCCGACTCCGCCGCGGGCGAGCCACTCTATCAGCGCCATTGCGCCGCGTGCCACGGACCACGCGGGCGCGGCGACGGCCAGCAGGGCCGGGCCTTCGACCCCGGTCCGCCCGATTTCACGGCTGCCAACGCCGATGCCGAACGCTTCTACCGGGCCACCCGGGACGGCGGCATGGCCGTTGGCGTGAGCGGAGCCATGCCGGCCTTTCGCCACACTCTCAGCGAACAGCAAATCCACGACGTCGTCGCGCATCTGATGCAACTGGCGCAGTGATCGCTGCGCCGCCGACGCTCAACTGATCACCGAAATCCCAACCGAGGTATCCGAGATGAAAACCAGAGCAACGACCAGAATCGGGCGCAAGGCAGGCTCGGCAATCCCATTACTCGCACTGGCACTGGGACTCTACGCCAGCCAGGCCATCGCCTGCGATTCCTGCAACGATACGCTGATGCATCAACTGCAGCATGAGCGCAGCGACACGCCCATGGCACGTGACCTGCTGGCGGCGCTGGAAAACCAGCGCGGCCTGCCCTTCACCCAGTCCACCGTCGGTGGCGGTGGGGGCAGCAATCCCGCCACGGCGAAGCTCGACGACATCTTCGCCGGGGCCGAATTCATCGAGATCATCGAGCGCGACGAGGGTCTGGCCATTCCTTCGACCAGCTACGTGCCACAGGACGTCGAGCCCGACCACCACTTCACCGTAACCCTCGACGAAGGCCAGATCTACCTGGGCCAGGGCGTCATGTACGACGGCTTCCTGGCCAATGGCGGGGTCCCTGGGCCGACACTGGTCGTGACCGAGGGCGACATCGTGAAGTTCACGGTCTCCAACACCGGTACCGTGCCCCACGGCGCCTCGATCCACGCCGCGTATACGCAGACCTCGAAATACGTCGGCAAGATCAACCCTGGGGAAAGCAAGAGCGTCACCTTCCGAGCCACCGTGCCGGGCGTCTACATGTGGCACTGCGCACCGGGTGGGCACGCCATCCCGATGCACGTGCTGTTCGGCCAGTACGGCATGATCGTGGTCGAGCCAAAGGACAAGAAGTACAAGCTCGAACAGGAACTCGGCAAGAAGCCGGACCTGACGCTGTACCTGTTGCAGAACGAGTTCTACACCAGCGGTCGCGAGGCGGTGGACAGCCATCCGGCCTACACGGCATTCAACGGCCAGCCGTTCCGCTACATCGAGAACCCGATCACCGCCAAGCCCGGCGACTACGTACGGATCTACTACCTCAACGTCGGTCCGAACCTGGTCTCGACCTTCCACCTGGTCGGCATCATCTGGGACTACGTCTACTGGCAGGGTCATCCCGACGCGTCGATGGCCGGCGGACAGACCGTGACCTCGGGCCCTTCCGACTCATGGGTGATCGAGTTCCGCGTGCCGCCAGATGAAGGCGCATACACCATGCTCAGCCACGCGGTAGGACCGACCAGCCGCGGCGCGATCGGCCTGCTGGTCGCCGATGCGAACGCCGACACACCCAAGACCGTACTGGCGGACGGACCGAAATGGACCGAGGCAGAACTCGCAGAGAAGGCTGCCAATGCGACCCGGACCATTTCTCCCTTCGCCCCCGGCACAGCCGGCAAGGGCATGGCTGCGCGCGCCGACCGTGTCGTGTCCTACGGCCCGGAAGTCAAGGAAGTGGTGGTCGAGATCATCGGCAACTCGTTCCATCCCAAGGTGATCGAAATCGAGCCTGGCACCAAGGTGACCTGGGTCAACGAAGATGTGTTCACCTATCTGGCCGGGGAGTTCTCCGGCGTGCATAACGCGGTCGGAATGAAGGGCCCCAAGCGCTTCGCCACGACCCTGCTGGGCCATGGCGAAACCGGCAGCGTGGTGTTCGACGAAGCCGGCGAGTACGACTACATCTGCACCCCGCACCCGTACATGAAGGGACGAATCATCGTCCGCGAGCGCTGAGGCACCGAAGGATCGCCGGCTTTCGGCGATCCTCCGGGCCTACCGGTTCGGCCGCTGCAACACGGCCCGGTCAGCTCGCCGTCAGTCCAATTCAGCAACAACTTCCAAACCCCAATGGAGACCGAAATGAAATCCGTAGCCAGACTTTTCATCCTCGCCGCAGGCCTGTTTGCCAGCCAGCTCGCGCTCGCCGCGGAATGCTCGCTGACCATCGACAGCAACGATGCGATGCAGTTTTCCACCGATGAACTCAGCATCGACGCCTCATGCAAGCAGGTCGAACTGACCCTGACGCATTCGGGCACCCTGCCGCGCAATGCCATGGGCCACAACTGGGTCCTGACCACCGACGCCGACGCACAGACAGTCAATCAGGATGGCATGCAGGCAGGCCTCGATAACGAGTACGTCAAGCCCGACGACGCGCGCGTCATCGCCTTTACGCCAGTCATCGGTGGTGGCGAAAGGACCACCATCAGCTTCAGCATCGACAAGCTCGATGCCGACGGCAAGTACACCTACTTCTGCACCTTCCCCGGCCACTTCGCGATCATGAAGGGCCAGTTCCGTCTCGTCGCCAAGGGCTGAAGCGCGCTGCTCGCTCGCGGTTCTACTCGTTCGATGCGTGCGCAGAGTTCCCACCCGCAGGACCGCAGCTCTTCTGGGGCCCGCGCCCTCGCTCTTCGTTGCCCGGGGTTTCGATAGTCGCCTCCTTTCACCCCCCAGCCCTTGAATTGCCCACGCAGGCCCCCACTTTCCGGCCACGTCGTCAAAGACCTGTGCAGACGCGAATCTGCTCCTGCATTTGGCTCCGCGGCGAATCTGCCAATATTTCAACCGCTTAGAGAGAGAGTAAGCATGAAGATCCGACCCCTGCACGACCGCGTCATTGTCAAGCGCATGGAAGAAGAACGCCTCAGCGCCGGTGGCATCGTGATTCCTGACAGCGCCACCGAAAAGCCGATCAAGGGCGAAGTCGTTGCTGTCGGCACCGGCAAGATCCTCGAGGACGGCAAGGTCCGCGGTCTCGACGTCAAGACCGGCGACAAGATCCTGTTCGGCAAGTACTCCGGTACCGAAGTCAAGGTCGACGGGACCGAATATCTGGTCATGCGCGAAGACGACATCATGGCGGTGATCGAGGGCTGATCAGCCGGTCGCCGTTCACTCGGCACCTGATCGCTTTCCTACCCACGTATCCGTACACAAGTTCAGAGGAATCAAGCAATGTCTGCCAAGGAAGTACGTTTCAGTGAAGACGCCCGTGCGCGCATGCTCAAGGGCGTGAACCTGCTGGCCAATGCGGTCAAGGTCACCCTCGGCCCGAAGGGTCGCAATGTGGTGCTCGAAAAGAGCTTCGGCTCGCCCACCGTGACCAAGGACGGCGTGTCGGTCGCCAAGGAAATCGAGCTGTCCGACAAGTTCGAGAACATGGGCGCCCAGATGGTCAAGGAAGTCGCTTCCAAGACCTCCGATGTCGCCGGCGATGGCACCA
>DAIMJK010000284.1:0-4890 GCA_036722245.1 Lysobacterales bacterium | reverse complement strand
CGGACTACTAGCGGTGATGGGGAGCGCGTCGGGCTGGGACCACAAATGGTCGGTTGGGATGAGGGCCCAGGGCCCAGGGCCCAGCTCAAGGCCACTTCGCGGCGAGTACCACACCTAACGATAGTTGCGGCTCTTGACCTTCTGGGCCCTGGGCCCTGAGCCCTGGGCCCTGGCCCCTGAATTCCACACAGGCCGTCTGAAATATCCGGTTGACTTGCACCCCCACCCCCTCGCACCCAAGACCCCCAAGGCCCGGCTGTGCTAAAAACGCGGGCCACTAGACCGTAGCTTCTGGAGCCGACCATGCCTCGATGGATTCCCCTTCTTTTCGCGTTGTTGATCAGTACGCCGGTACTTGCCGAGGGCATGAGCCTGCAGCAGATAGCCGAGCTGCGCGCGGTGGGCCAGGTGCTGATCAGCCCGGACGGCAGCCACACCGCCTATTTGCTGGCGGTGCCGCGCAAGCCTGGCGAGGACGAGGATGGACCCGCCTGGACGCAGTTGCATGTGATCGATAGCGACGGGCGTGACCGGCTCTATGTCGGCGACAAGAATCCGCTTGCCAATGCCGCCTGGCTGCCGGATGGCAGTGCGATCAGCTTTCTGTCCAAGCGCAGCGGCGATGATTACCAGGCGCTGTACCGGATCGATCTGGGGGGCGGTGAGGCGCGCCGGATCGCCCAGCTCAAGACCGACATCCGCGGCTACAGCTTCGCCCCGGACGGCTCCCAGGTCGCATTGATTGCAACGAAGGAAGAGCCCAAGGCGCGCAAGAAGCTGCGCGACCAGGGCTTCAGCCAGACGGTGCTGGAAGAGGACAGCCAGCCGCGCCATCTATGGATCCAGCCGCTGACCCCGGCCGATGCGAAGGCGCAGCAACTGGAGATCGAAGGCTCGCTGCAGGAAGTGCGCTGGAGCCCGGCCGGCGACCGCCTGGCGATCAAGCTCAGCCCGCGCGAACTGGTCGACGACGTGATGATGGAAACGCGGGTGCGGATCATCCGGCCCGACGGCAGTCAGATCGGTCGGGTCGACAATCCGGGCAAGATCGGCGCGATGGACTGGTCGCCCGATGGCGCTCACCTGGCGATCATTGCCGCGGCGGACATCAATGACCCGCGCGAAGGCCGCCTGACCGTCGTAGGCGCCGATGGTGGCGCGCAGCGCGATCTGCTGCCCGGTCTGGAAGGCCATGTCTGGCATGTCGCCTGGAAGGATCCGAGCCGGCTGCTGTTCATCAGCTACGAAGGGGTGGAGGCCAGGTTGGCCGAGATCGGCGTCGATGGCTCCGGCCAGCGCGACCTGCTGGCCGCTGGCGGCCCGATCTGGTCCGGCCTGAGTGTCAGCAAGCAAGGCGACGTGGCCCTGCTGGCGAGCACGCCGGCGCACCCGAACGAGGTCTATCGGCTGGCCCGCAACACGAGCCAGGCGGTACGCTTGAGCGACAGCAATCCGTGGCTGGCCAAGGTCACGCTGGCGCGGCAGGAAGTGATCCGCTACGCCGCTCGTGACGGCCTGGAGATCGAAGGGCTGCTGGTGCATCCGCTGCAGCGCGCCGAAGGCCAGCGCGTACCGCTGATCCTGAACGTCCACGGTGGGCCGGAGGCACACTACTCGAACGGCTGGCTGACCGGCTATGCACAACCGGCCCAGCACGCCGCCAGTCGCGGATTCGCCACCTTCTTCCCCAACTACCGCGCCAGCACCGGTCGCGGCGTGGCCTTCTCCAAGCTCAACCACGGCCGGCCGGCGAAAGAGGAGTTCGACGATCTGGTCGACGGCGTCGACCACCTGATCGAGATCGGTCTGGTCGACAAGGACAAGGTCGGCATCACCGGCGGTTCCTACGGCGGTTATGCCACCGCCTGGGGCGCGACCTACTACAGCGAACGCTTCGCCGCCGCGGTCATGAACGTCGGGCTGTCGGACAAGATCGGGATGCTCGGCACCACCGATATCGCGCGTGAGTTGTATCTGGTCCACTACCAGACCTGGCCGTGGGAGAACTGGACCCTGTACACCGAGGCCAGCCCGATCTACTACGCCCAGCAATCCCGCACGCCGACCCTGATCCTCCACGGCGCCGCCGACCCGCGCGTCGACCCGACCCAGTCGCGGACCATGTACCGCTATCTCAAGCTTGCCGGCAAGGCACCGGTCCGATTGGTGCTCTATCCCGGCGAGGGCCACGGCAACCAGCGCGCAGCGTCGCGCTGGGACTACTCGCTGCGCCTGATGCGCTGGATGGAGCACTACTTGATTGGCGAAGGTGGCGATGCGCCACCCTACGAGATCGACTACCAACTGCCCAAGGAAGAGGACGAGGAAGCGGCGTAGGTCGAAGCGGGTTCCAACAAGGAGAACGGTGGCTGCCACCGCTCTTGATATGGAGTGCGGTGGCTTGCCACCGCTCTGCTCTTGGCAGCTTGCTGCCGCCCTTGGCTCTAACCTGGCCCTGGCCCTGAACCCCAGCCCTGCATCTCTCTTGAATCCCCAGCGTAGCGCGCCATATCCCCCCGATCGCCACCCCGATCCGATCACGCCATGCGGCTGCCCAATTGGCTCTACAAGACCACCATTGTCCTGCTCAGCGCATTGCTGGTGCCGGCGCTTTTCCTCGGCGGTGGCTGGCTGCTGCAGCATCCCGTGCCGGGCGAGGCCTTGCAGCCGATGCTGATGGTCGTGGGTCTGGCGGCGATCGTCATTGGTGTGCGCAAAGCGCGCAAGTAGTCGGCAAACGAGCCAAGGGCAAGAACGGCAGCAAGCTGCCAACCGCAGAGCGGTGGCAAGCCACCGCACTCCATATCAAGCCACCGCACTCCATATTGCTTCGATGTGACTTGAGTTTTGGCACAGCCAAAAAAACACCCCGATCCGGTCCCGGCCAGGGCCGTTACCGGATCGGGGCCAGCTCTCACCCCATCACTTCAAATCAAAGCGGTCCGCGCTCATGACCTTGTCCCAGGCGGCAACGAAGTCGTGTACGAACTTGCCGTGTGCATCACTGGTGGCATAGACCTCGGCCAGAGCACGCAGCTGCGAGTTGGACCCGAACACCAGATCGGCCAGCGTACCGGTCCACTTGAGCTCGCCGGTCTTGCGGTCGCGACCCTCCAGCACGTTCGGATCGGCTTCCGAGCGCTTCCAGCCGGTGCTCATGTCGAGCAGATTGACAAAGAAGTCGTTGCTCAGTGTTTCCGGGCGTTTGGTGAACACTCCGTGCTGACTGCCGCCGACGTTCGCGTTGAGCGCCCGCATGCCTCCCACCAGCACCGTCATCTCCGGTGCGGTCAATGTCAACAGCTGCGCCTTGTCGACCAGCCATTCGGCAGCCGCAGCTTCGTGCCCGGCGCGGGCGTAGTTGCGGAAGCCGTCAGCCTTGGGCTCCAGCGCCTCGAAGGAGTGCACGTCGGTCTGCTCCTGGCTCGCATCGGTGCGGCCCGGAGTGAAAGGCACATTGACCTCCACACCCGCCTTCTTCGCCGCCGCTTCCACCGCCGCGCAGCCGCCCAGCACGATCAGGTCCGCCAGCGAGACGCGCTTGCCGCCCGACTGCGCCCCATTGAAATCGCGCTGGATGCCTTCCAGCGTGGCCAGCACCTTCGCCAGCTCGGCCGGCTGATTGACCTCCCAGTCCTTCTGCGGCGCCAGCCGGATACGCGCCCCGTTGGCACCACCGCGCTTGTCGCTGTTGCGATAGGTCGAGGCCGAGGCCCAGGCGGTGGAGACCAGCTGGGAAATGCTCAGGCCGGAACCAAGCACTTTGGCTTTCAAGGCCGCGATGTCGTCGGCGTCAACCAGCGGGTGATCGACCGCCGGCACCGGATCCTGCCAGATCAGCTCTTCGGTCGGCACCAGAGGGCCGAGAAAGCGTGAACGCGGGCCCATGTCGCGGTGGGTCAGCTTGAACCAGGCGCGCGCGAAGGCGTCGGCGAACTCCTGCGGATTGGCCATGAAGCGGCGCGAGATCTTCTCGTACGCCGGGTCCATCCGCATCGCCATGTCGGCGGTGGTCATCATCGGCGCGTGCCGTTTGGACGGGTCGTGCGCATCGGGTACCAGCGTCGCCGCGGCTGGATCCTTGGGCTTCCACTGCTGGGCGCCGGCCGGGCTCTTGGTCAGCTCCCATTCGAAGCCGAACAGGGTCTCGAAGTAGCTGTTGTCCCATGTCGTCGGCGTCGGCGTCCACGCGCCCTCCAGACCGCTGGTGATCGCATGCGCGCCCACGCCGCTTTCGAAGCCACATTTCCAGCCCAGGCCTTGCTCAGCGATATCGGCGCCTTCCGGTTCGCGACCAACAAGGGCTGCGTCGCCAGCGCCGTGACATTTGCCGAAGGTGTGACCGCCAGCGGTCAGCGCCACGGTTTCCTCGTCATTCATTGCCATCCGGGCGAAAGTCTCGCGGATGTCACGGGCCGAGGCCAGCGGGTCCGGATTGCCATTCGGACCTTCCGGATTGACGTAGATCAGCCCCATCTGCACCGCGCCCAGCGGGTTGGCCAGCTCGCGATCACCGCTGTAGCGTTTGTCGCCCAGCCACTCCGTTTCCGGGCCCCAGTAGATGTCGTCTTCGGGCTCCCAAATGTCGGCCCGACCGCCGCCGAAGCCAAAGGTCTTGAAGCCCATCGAGTCCAGCGCCACATTGCCGGCCAGCACCAGCAGATCCGCCCACGACAGCTTGCGGCCATACTTCTGCTTGATTGGCCACAACAACCGCCGCGCCTTGTCCAGATTGCCATTGTCCGGCCAGCTGTTCTCCGGCGCGAAGCGCTGGCCACCGTTGCCGGCACCACCGCGGCCATCACCAATGCGGTAGGTGCCCGCGGCATGCCAGGACATGCGGATGAAGAAGGGGCCATAGTGACCATAGTCCGCCGGCCACCAGTCCTG
>DAIMJK010000283.1:0-4893 GCA_036722245.1 Lysobacterales bacterium | reverse complement strand
GCTGGGCTTCGAGGCCGGCGCGGCGGACGCCTTCGGTTTCGATCGGGTCGCTGCTGTCGCGCAGGCCGGCGGTGTCGACCACGGTGACCGGCACGCCGCGCAGGGTGAGTGACTCGCGCAGGACGTCGCGGGTGGTGCCGGGGATCGCGGTGACGATGGCGCGGTCGCTGCCGGCCAGGGCGTTGAGCAGGCTGGACTTGCCGGCGTTCGGTGGACCGAGGATGACCAGGTACAGACCATCGCGCAGGCGCTGGCCGCGGGCGGCCTCCATACGCAGCTCGGCGATCTGTAGCTGCAATTGCTGCAGGCGGTTGGCGACGTCGCCCTCAGTGAGGATATCGATCTCCTCGTCGGGGAAGTCGATCGCCGCTTCCAGCAGCACCCGCAGCGCGGTCAGTTCGGCCAGCAGCACTTCGACCCGGTCGCTGAATGCACCATCCAGACTGCGCAGCGCGGCACGGGCGGCGCGGGTCGAGCCGGCGGCGATCAGGTCGGCGATGGCCTCGGCCTGGGTCAGATCGAGCCGGCCCTCGAGAAAGGCACGCTCGGAGAACTCGCCTGGGCGGGCCGGCCGGGCGCCAAGCTCGAACACGCGGGCGAGCAGCATGCCAAGCACGATCGGGCCGCCGTGGCCCTGCAGTTCGAGCACGTCTTCGCCGGTGTAGGAATGCGGCGCCGGGAAGTACAGCAGCAGGCCCTGGTCGATCAGCTCGCCGTCGCGGTCGTGCCAGCGGCAGTAGTGGGCATGCCGTGGTGCGGGGTGCTTGCCGAGCAAGGCGCGCGCGATCTCGCCGGCCTGTGGCCCACTGACCCGGACGATGCCGACCCCGCCGACGCCAGCGGCGGTGGCGATCGCGGCGATCGTCTCGCGCACGCGTGTCAGTCCTCGACCGGTGCTGGCATCGGTTCGCTCGGCAGCTCGGGTGGGGCCATCCAGCCTTCGACGATCGCCACGCCGCGCAGGGCTTCCAGATCGTTCTCCTCCTGTCGCGCATCCATCCGCTTCGCGGCGGCCTCCTGCCGCAGCGCGCTCGTCTCGGGTTCATAAGCGTCCTCGGCGCGCGCTTCCAGCTCGCGCGCCTCGACCAGCAATTCGGCTTGCCGCGCCTCCTTCTCGACCAGGAAGTTCGCGGTCTTGTTGGCACTCTGGAACTTGGCGCGGCGGTCGATCGGGCAGGCCTCCACGTCCAGCAACTCGCCGCCCAGACCGACATCGAAGCCGCGCTGCGGATCGCAATAGATCGCCAGACCTTCGGCGCGGGCGGCGAAATAGCGATCGCGCTCGGTCTCGCTCAGCTCGCAGCGATCGTGTGGCAGCGAGGCCAGCTCGCCGCGCTCACCCTCGGACTTGCCGAAGGCGACAAGGTCTTCGCTCGGGCAGCCGCTGCGGTCGGCGCAGCCTGCAAGCAGGAGAAAGAGCGGCGCGAGCAAGGGCCCAGGGCTCAGGGCCCAGGGCCCAGAAGAGCAGCTGTGCGGCATCCGGATACGCCGGTCAAGGATCGATTCCGATTCCGATTCCGACCCCGACCCCGAGGTGAGCTCGCTGGCGGGGAATTCGGCGTTAGCGAGAGCGGTTTCTGCATCACTTCGAATCGCTCCGCTCAGTCTCGCGGCGCCTTTCCCTGGGCCCTGGGCCCTGTGCCCTGGGCCCTTCGCTCCATAAGTGCTCATCAATCCATCCCTCCCAGCAAGTCCATCGGATCCCGCACCCGGAACCCCTCGGGCCTGCCCTGCTTGCGGTTCCAGCAGGACAAATACAGCTCGTTGGTGGCCAGATCCACCAGCGGGTAGCGCTGTAGTTCTGCGCTGTACTCGATCCGGTCGGCGACTCGCAGCGCGGCGCGGTGGAACTCGAAGTCGAGCGCGCGCAGTTCGGCCTCGAAGCCGGCCACGGTGATCGGGTTGAGCTCGGTATACCACTGCCAGTACTGCGCCGGGGTCGCGAACTCGCCGGCCCGGTCCATGTAGTTCGGCGTGCTGCCCAGGACCAGCTCGCGCAACTTGTCCGGCGCCAGCTTCAGATGGAAATGCGGCTCGCTGCTGAACTCGCCAAGGTGATGACCGAAGTTGGAGTAGTACAGGCCCGGGTGGATGAACAGCAGTCCGTCCGGGCGCAGTACGCGTTTGATCTCGCGCAGCGCCTGAGCGTAGCCACCTGCGATGTGTTCCACCGAGCCCCAGCTGACCACCACGTCGAAACTGTCGTCCGGAAACGGCAGATGATTGCCGTCGGCATCCAGAAAGCGCAGCCGCGGCGGCAACTCGTCCAGCGGCAGATGGTTGGCGCGCGCCACGTCGAGCAGCCGGTCAAAGCCCTTGAAGGGATCGATGCCAACCAGCAGCTCCGGCTGATAGCGCAAATACAGACCCAGATCGGTGATGCCGTCGCCGCAGCCCATGTCGAGCACGCGCCCGCGCAGCAGCGGCGAATCGCCCAGCATGTAGCTGCCGACGACGCCGGCGGCGTGGTCGAAATGACGGAAGAACCAGTCCGCGTGACCGCGGCGGAAGGCCAACTCTTCGATTGCCGGACTACCGGCGCCAGCGCGCACGTTCCACGCCGCGGTCTGCCACTGACCGCCCTCGGTGCCGGTCAGCGCCAGCTCGGCCTCGACGACGACGCTGCGCAGCGCGCCGTGGCCGGCATGCAGCCGCGCGCGCAGCGCTGTCGCTGCGCCGGCGGCGGGGAAGGTGGCGGAAAACTGCCACAGCCCGCGCGGCAGCCAGCCCAGCCAACCACCAGCACTGGCCGAGTCGCCCTGCCAGCACAGCGCCCCATCGGCACCGATCAGCTGCAGTTCGATGGCCGGCTCGAACAGGAGCAACTCGTCGATGCGCAGGTCGATGTCGACCCGCCAGGGCAGATCGGCGGTCGGTGTGGCCGGGTGGGCCGTCAGTCGCAGCGTCATGGGTTTCCGGAACGGGTCGGGGGGCGGATTATTGCATTCGACGGGGGGTGGTTGGCCGGGTGCTGGGCATTCGGGTCTGAAGCGGACTGATGCAGTGCGGCTCGCCCGCAGCAGAGTCGGGAGTCGGGAGTGCGCATTGTGGAGTTGTTCGCTGTTGCAAGTTTCACCCCGGACTCAACCTTCCCTGCCTTCGCCGCTCAATCCAAAGCACGACTGTTGCTACTGCATGGCTGTTGCCGTTTGCCCTGGCTTTCGCCCTTGCTCTTACTCCCGACTCCCTACTCCCTACTTCAATCTCCTGGATCCCGCTGTTGTATTGGTTTGACTGGCACTTGGGTCGAGGCGCGATCAGTCTGCGGCGTTCCAGCCCACAGGCTGCTGACCGGTACGGCCCATAATCGCTCGCCGAAGCTCAGGGTCTGGTCGTGGTCGTAGAGCACCACACCGGCGGCGAAGTTCTCGCCGGCTGCGCCAGCGAGCTTGCGCAGACCGTTGAAGTCGGCTGCAGTTACGGTGGCGGCGGCCTTGACTTCGATCCCGACCACGCGTCCCTGGTCATCCTCGATAACGATGTCGACTTCATTGCGTTCCTTGTCACGGAAGTGGAACAGCCCATAGTCATCGTCGCGACTGCTGATCAGCTTGATCACTTCGGCCAGCACGAAAGTTTCCAACAGCGGTCCGAACAGGGTGCGCTCGGTCTGTATCCGCTCCGGGCTCAGGTTGCGCACGGCGGCGAGCAGACCACTGTCGAGGAAATGCAGCTTGGGTGTCTTGATCAACCGGCTGATGCGATTGCTGAACCACGGATCCAGTGGCTGGATCAGATAGAGCTGTTCGAACACGCCGATGTACTTCTGGCAGGTCACGTGGTTCATGCCCAGGGCCGCGCCGAGGGCCGAGTAGTTGATCAACTGGCCGGAATGCTCGGCCAGCACGCGCAGCAATCTGGCCAGTTGGCCCAGGCGCGAAACCTGCGCGATGTCGCGTACGTCGCGTTGGATCAGGGCGTCGATGTAATCCAGATGCCAGCGCCGCCGTCGGCTCCAGTTGGCACGTTGCAGCGCCTCTGGGTAGCCGCCGCGAAACACACGCTCGACCAGTCCCGGCCCCCGACCGACGTCAGCGGCGCGCGGCGCAAGCCCAGCGAAGACACGGTCGAGGAAGTCTGGCTCAACGCGCTCCAACTCGGCCTGGGCCAGGGGCAACAGGCGCAATACCTGCATCCGTCCGGCGAGCGAGTCGGCGATCTGCGGCAGGCTCATCAGGTTGGCCGAGCCCGTGAGCAGAAAACGCCCCGGCCTGGGATCGGCATCCACACTGGCCTTCAAAGCGAGCAACAGTTCGGGAGCGCGCTGGACCTCGTCAATGACCGCATACCGCAAGTCGCGGATCAGCGCCACCGGATCGCTGCGAGCCGCGTTGTATGTCGAGGTTTCGTCCAGACTTAGAAACGGCCGATCGGGGTCAGCGATCGATCTGGCCAGCGTCGTCTTGCCCGACTGGCGAGGGCCGGCGATGGTCACCACACGGGTGTCGAGAAGCGCTTCGGTGATCCGCGGAAGCAGCAGACGACGGTACACAAAAAGGGTCTCGAATTTGGTGTGCAGGCGGACCTTAGCGCTCTGACTGATTGAAAGTCAAACGCTGACTGATTGAAAGTGAGCGCCTGACCAATTGAAAGTGAAGTGCCGACTGATTGAAAGTAAAATGCAGGGCTCAGGGCCCAGGGCCCAGGGCCCAGCAAGGTCAAGAGCCGCCTAGAGGCAAGTCAACGCGAGGGCGGCGCGTCAAGCTCCACACTCGCTCAAGTTGGCTCCGGACTGGGCCCTGTGCCCTGAGCCCTGGGCCCTGAGGCCTTCAGAGATCCTCAATTCATCAGTTTGACTCGCACCCGCCCGAAAAACGATGCCGCCTTACCCCGCCTCCAGCTCACCCCAGCGCTCGTACAGTCGTTCCAGCTCGGCCTGGCGCTCGCCCAGGG
>DAIMJK010000282.1:0-4894 GCA_036722245.1 Lysobacterales bacterium | reverse complement strand
GGCTCAATCGGCAGCATCTGGCGCTGGTCGTGGACGAGTACGGCGGGGTTGCCGGTCTGGTGACGATCGAGGACGTGCTGGAGGAGATTGTCGGCGAGATCGACGACGAGCACGACGCCGAGGACAAGCCGGAAGTGCTGGTCAGCGAGCGCCCGGACGGCGTCTACATGGTCCAGGGCATGACCCCGATCGAGGCCTTCAACGAGTTTTTCGCCTGCGAACTCAGCGACGACGAGTTTGACACCATCGGCGGGATGGTGACCCAGGTCTTTGGCCACCTGCCGGAGGTGGGTGAGCAGATCGAAATGGCTGGTTTCGAGTTCGAGGTCGCCAAGGCTGACCAGCGCCGGTTGTTGATGCTGAACGTGCGTCGCAGCGTGGAATCGCAGGCTGAGGAAGATTGACCACGGTTTGTGCGCGGACCTGGCTGATCGTGGCGCTGCTGCTTGCGCAGACCCTGCTTGCGCCAGCGCAGGCGCGGCAGCCGGTTGCGGCCGAGTTGATGACGGTTGCACCAGGAGAGATCTACTGGGAGCGCTTTGGTCACAATGCGCTGATCCTGAGTTTCGATGACGGCAGCCGGACCAGTTACAACTTCGGCTATTTCGACTTCGAGCAACCCGGCTTCCTGCTGCGCTTCCTGCGCGGCCACATGCTCTACCTTGCAGTGGCCATCGACGCCGATGTCGATCTGGGCTACTACCTCCAGAGCGGTCGGCCGGTTCGGTTGCAGCGGTTGGATCTGGATCTGTCGGCATTGGCCCGGCTGGCTGCCCATCTGGAACGGGCGGTTTCCCCCGCCGAGCGCGAGTACCGCTACGACTATTACACCCGCAACTGCTCGACCAGAATTCGCGATGCGCTGGACGTTGCGCTTGAGGGCGCGCTGAAACGCTCCACGATTTCACGCTCGCGCGGGCTGAGCTACCGCGATTTCACCCTTTCTCATGCCGCGCCTGTGGGCTGGCTCTACGTCGGCACCCATCTGGGCTTGAGCGAGGCGGTGGACCGGCCGATCTCGCTCTGGGACGAGCAATTCCTGCCGGCACGGCTGGCCGATGCCACTGCCGAACTCACCAATGCCGACGGCAGTGCCCCGCTGGTGTCGGCCGAGCGCTACCTTGGCCCGGCGTGGCCGGCGGCGCCGCCCTTTCCGGAGCGTCTGCCCTGGTGGCTGCTGGCCGGAGGGCTGCTGGCCGGTTGGATTGCGCTACCGGGTGCACTGGGCCGGGCGGGGGCGGTACTGATCGGCACCGCTTTCGGGTTGATCGGATTGGGCCTGCTCGGCTTGTGGCTGGGCACCGATCACGCGGCGGCCCATCGCAATGAGAACATGCTGCTGTACTCGCCGCTGTGGCTGCTGGCAGTGCCGGCACTGGCCGGCCGTGCCTCGCCGACCAGTCAACGGGCCTTGCGCTGGGCTCTGTTGACCGCGGCCGCTGCCATTGCCGCCAAGGTGCTGCCCGCTTTTGGCCAACAGAATTGGGAATGGATTGCGCTGGCAGCGCCGCCGATGTTGCTGCTGGCGTGGCGGGTATGGTGGGGCGAGGGCAGGACGGGCGGTCCACGCTGAGTTGTGAGGCAGACCGATGTTCAAGGGTCTGTGTGCGTAGAGGGCCCAGGGCACAGGGCCCAGGGCACAGCAGGTCAAGAGCCGCCTCGACTGACCGTGTTGGGTTACGATCCCAGCCAGCAAAAAGTGCTGGAGCGCGACGAATGCCAATCCGATCTGCCGCCATTCTGGCGACGACCGCCATGTCACTGCTGTTGGGCGCATGTGGCTTCCAGTTGCGTCAGGCCGAGCCCCTGCCAGCGGCGCTGAGCGTAGTGCGCATCGAAGCCGCCGATCCCCGCGGACAGGTGGCGCGTGAGTTGGCAAGGCAACTGGAACTCAGCGGCGCCACACTGGGCGAGGCTGCATCGACGCGTCTGAACGTGATGGGTGAGAGCTTCGACCGGCAGATTCTTGCGGTCGATGAACGGGCCCGGGTGAGCGAGTACGAGTTGCGGCTGGTGGTCAGCTATCAGGTTGAAGACGCGACGGGCACGATACTGTTGCCGATGAGCCAGGTCGAGTTGGCGCGCAGCTTCGCCTTCGATGCCCAGGCGGCGATCGGCGCGTCGCAGGAGGAGGCGTTGATTCGAGAGGAGCTGACCCGCGATGCGGCCCGCCAGATCCTGCTGCGGGTCGCTCGCGGCCTGCGTCCGGCGCAGTGAAGGTGCACGACCAGTCTATACCGGCGATTGGGCCAGAATGCGGCCGTGAGCAAGCGCCGGCGATGAAAGCAAGCCGACCCTGCCGGGGTCTGATTGCTCAGACGCGACGGCTCAACGAGTTGGAGCGCCCGCCACTTGTCCTCGTCCCCAAGGCAGCCTGAGACTCATTCGTGCGCAATCCCTGGCCCAGACTCCGAGACATCCCCTTTCCCGCGCTGCAGCGGCGGCAGTTGACCACGCTGCAGGTCAATCTTGGCTATCGCTGCAATCTGGCCTGCCTGCATTGCCATGTGAATGCAGGGCCCACGCGGAAGGAGGAGATGAATCGGGAGCACATCGATCTGGTGATCGAGTTCCTGCGTCGCCAGCAGATCGCAACGCTCGACCTGACCGGCGGCTCACCTGAAATGAATCCGCACTTTCGTGATCTGGTGGTACAGGCACGCGCCCTCGGTGTGCACGTGATGGACCGGCTCAATCCGACCATCGTCGAGGAGCCCGGCTATGGCGATCTGCCGGAGTTCTTCGTCCAGCACAGGGTGGAGTTGGTGGCTTCGCTGCCCTGCTATCTGGAAGACAACGTCGACGCCCAGCGTGGCGACGGCGTATTCGCCAGCTCGCTGCGCGTGCTGCAGCGCCTGAATACGCTCGGCTATGGGGTCGAGGGCAGCGGCCTGGTGCTGAATCTGGTCTACAACCCGCTTGGTCCCAGCCTGCCTCCGCCGCAACAGGCGCTGGAAGCCGACTACCGCCGCGTATTGGGCGAACGTTTCGGACTGCAGTTCAATCAGCTTTACACGATCGCCAACATGCCGATCAAGCGCTTCGGCAGCGTCCTGCTCAGCCGCGGTCAGTTTGACGACTACATGACACTGTTGCGCGGAGCTCATCGGGACGAGAACCTGCAACAGGTGATGTGTCTGGACCTGATCAGCGTCGACTGGCAGGGCCATGTGCACGACTGCGACTTCAACCAGATGCTGGGGCTGGCGCTGGGCCAGGCGCAGGCGCCGGTGCATCTGCGCGACTTGCTCGACCGTAACCTGCACGGGTCGAAGGTCCGGGTTGCCGGTCATTGCTACGGCTGCACCGCCGGGCAGGGCTCCAGCTGTGGCGGGGCGCTCACCACTGCCACCGACGCCACGGCGCCGGCCGGCGTCAAGGCCGTCGCAGCCTGATCTGTCGGCAACGGGGGGAATGGCCATGCACGGTCACAAAGGGGAGGTGCTGTGCTGGCACCGGCTGATCGCTGCTGGAGCGGTTGCCCTGGGACTGCTGGCGGCCGGCCCGCTGCGGGCGGAATGGACCACAGACGGCTTCATCGCAGCGCGACTGGGGCTTACCGATGCCCAAGCCAGCTGGATCGATGGCGGGCAAGGACGATTTCTGGGCGGTCGCGGTGGCGAAAGCGGAACCGGCACGGACGTCAATGGCGGTCTGGAAGCTCGTCTGCTGCTGCAGTACGAGGCCGGTCTGGAGTGGAGCGCGAAGCTCCATCTGGGAGCGCGGGTCGACTCTCGCAGCGAGGGCCGCCATGCCGGCCTGATCGAGGCGCATCTGGACCGACGCTGGTTCGCACCAGACCAGCGCTGGCAACTGCGGCTGGGACAGTTCTTCCTGCCGACCTCGCAGGAGAACATCGAGCGCGGCTGGGTCAGTCCCTACAGCCTGACCAATTCAGCGCTCAACAGCTGGGTGGGAGAGGAGTTCCGGCCCATTGGTGGCGATCTGTCGTGGCGTCGCGATCTGGCAGATGACCGCAACCTGGAGCTGGCAGCGACGGTGTTTGGTGGCAACGACAGCAGCGGTGCGCTGCTGGCCTGGCGTGGCTTTGCCTGGCATGACCGGCTCGGTTACTACGGCGAGACGGTACCGCTACCGTCGCTGTTCTCGCTGCGCGACCCGGCCATTTTCGGGGTGCAGCGCAGCGAGGGGACCAAGCCATTCGGTCCCGATCTGGACGGTCGCCCCGGTTACGCCTTCCGCCTGCGCTTCGGCGATGCACTGACCCGCTGGCACCTGAGCCTGGTCGATAACCGCGGTGATCTGGGGCTGCACAAGGGCGAGTACGCCTGGCGCACCCGCTTCGCGCTGGCCGGCTGGGAACACAACGCCCTGGCCGAAGGCTGGGGCTATGCGGCCGAAGTGCTGGGCGGCGACAGCCGGATGGGAGAGCGGGGTGGGCCGAAGGCGCATATCCGCTTTCAGACCGGCTACCTGCTGGCCAGCTACGGTCAAGAGCCATGGCGCTACACGATCCGGATCGAAGGCTTCAACATCGACGACATCGACCAGACCATCGCCGAGAACAACGACGAATCCGGCCACGCGATCACCCTCGCTGCCCTGCGCCACTTCAATCATTGGCGTCTGGGCGCCGAGTATCTGTACATCGACGGCAAACGTCCCGCCGCGGCCTTCGAAGGACTGCCGTTGCAGACCGGTGGGCATCAGCTCAGGGTCGAGGCGCGGTATGTGTTCTGAGAGCAGGGCCCAGGACCCAGAAGAGCGAGGACCCAGGGCTCAGGGCCCAGAAGAGCGAGGGCCCAGGGCTCAGGGCCCAGAAGAGCCGCGGCAGGGCACGTAGTCAGGGCCCAGAAGGGCAGCGGCAGGGCACGTAGTCAGGGCCCAGAAGAGCAGCGGCAGTGCGCGTGGGATGTCGGTGAGGGCCCAGGGC
>DAIMJK010000281.1:0-4918 GCA_036722245.1 Lysobacterales bacterium | reverse complement strand
TACCGGAGATAGCCATGGCCGAGCCGTTCCTCAGTGAGATCCGGATGTTCTCCTTTCCCTTTGCCCCCAGGAGTTGGGCCTTGTGCAACGGTCAACTGTTGCCGATCAACCAGAATCAGGCCCTGTTTTCGCTGCTCGGGACGAGCTTTGGCGGCGACGGCCGGGTCAACTTCGCCCTGCCGGACCTGCGTGCGCGCGTGCCGATCCATGTCGGCAGCGGGCACACGCTGGGCGAGCGTGGCGGTGAGCAGGCGCACACCCTGACCATCGCCGAACTGCCGACGCACGTGCATGTCGCGCAGGGCAACTCCGGCAACGCCACTTCACCAGACCCGAGCGGCGGTTACCTGGCGGCGCCGTCTTCGGCCATTGGCAGCGCTTACGGCGCGGCCAGCAATCTGGTGGCGATGAACGCGGGCATGCTGGGCAACACGGGCGGATCGCAAGCCCATCAGAACATGCAGCCCTTTTTGACGATGTCCTTCTGCATCGCGCTGCAGGGCATCTTCCCGTCACAGAACTGATATCGAGGATCTGGTCATGGCACAACCCTATGTGGGAGAGGTCCGGTTGTTCGCAGGCAATTTCGCGCCGGCCGGCTGGATGTTCTGTGAGGGACAACTGATGTCGATCTCCGAGAACGAGACCTTGTTCCAGTTGATCGGCACGACCTATGGCGGCGACGGGCAGAGCACCTTCGCCTTGCCCGACATGCGCGGTCGGGTACCGGTACATCAGGGCAATGGCTTCATTCTGGCCCAAACCGGGGGTGTGGAAGAAGTCACGCTCACGGTGAACCAGATACCCGCGCACAGTCACCCGGTGCTTGCCACATCCAACGCCGCGGGATCATCGACCCCGCAGAACAATGTGCTCGCGACCACCGTCGGCAACATCTACTTCCCTGGGCCGGGAATGGCGGCCAACCTGAATCCGAACAGCGTCACGCCGGTCGGCGGCTCGCAGCCACACACGAACTTCCAGCCTTACCTCTGCGTCAACAACATCATTTCGCTCTTCGGCATATTCCCTTCACCGACCTGAGCAAGTCCCCAGATTGGGCAAAGACGCGGCGGTAGCCCTGCCGACTCCTCCTGAACCGATTGCGAGTACACGACCATGGCAGATCCATTCGTTGCAGAGATCCGCATCTTCCCGTTCAATTTCGCACCCAGGGGTTGGGCCTGGTGCGACGGCCAGCTGTTGCCGCTGTCGCAGAACACCGCCCTGTTCTCGCTGCTTGGCACCACCTACGGTGGCAACGGCAAGAGCAATTTCGCGCTGCCCGATCTGCAGGGCAGGGCAGTGATGCAGCCGGGTCAGGGACCGGGACTGTCCTTGCACGATCTGGGTGAAACCGGTGGCAGCGAGACGGTGAGCTTGCTCGAAAGCGAGATCCCGGCTCATAGCCATGCCCTGTTGCCGCTGAATGAAGGCTCGACCGCGAACCTGGCAGCGACCAACTTTGCGGCACGTCCCTTCGGGCGCGGCAACAATCTCTACACCACCGCGACCGCGCCAGTGGTGGCGATGAACGCCAACATGCTTGCGCCCAGCGGCGGCGACGCGCCGCACAACAACATGATGCCGTACCTGACCTTCTACTTCTGCATCGCCCTGCAGGGTGTGTTCCCGCCGCGTACCTGAGCCGATGACGCTCGCAAAGGCGCTCGCGCTTCCGCCCTATCAGGCCAGCCACTTGGCGCCTGGGGCGAGTGGCGATTGGTCGTTGATCAAGCTCCGGCTGCCCGAGCGGGCGGCCGGGAGTGTCATCGATGCACGTCCGGACGCGTTCAGGTTTCGACCCGGTGAATACACCGAGTTGCGCCGTGGTGGCATCACCTTCATGACCGATCTGTACGATGAGTGGTGGACCCAGCGTCGGGCAATCGAGCGCGCGCGCAGTGTCGGCGGCAGGGTACTGATCACCGGCCTGGGTCTGGGAATGGTGGTTGAGGCGATCCTCGCCACGCCAGCGCCGGCGGAGGTGACTTCGATCACCGTGCTTGAACAATCCACCGATGTGATCAGCCTGGTCGCCGCCCAGTTGCATCGTCAGTTTGGACAGCGGATCGAGATCGTGCATGCCGATGCGTTCAGCTGGCGACCCTCCGATGGTGTGCGCTTTGACACCGTCTGGCACGACATCTGGCCTGATCCGGACGCACACCATGTCGACGCCGACATGGCGATGCTGCGGGAGCATCATGAGCCATGGTCGGAATGGCAGGGCTTCTGGCCCAGCGATTATCGGGAGGCGCTCGACGGCAGGCTGTGAGCCCGGCCGCCAGACGGCTAGTTGAAGACCAGTTCCAGCCGGGAACGGCCGTCCTTCGGTTCAATCGGCACCAGAAAGAGTTCGCCGAGTGCCGGATGAACGAGCGTATAGACGCCCTGATTGCCTCGAAGTCCCTCGGGGGCAAGCAAGATGACCGAGAAGGGAGCCGGGCGTGGCGACGGTGAGCGCAACCGTTCGACCGATTCCACTCGTAGCGCGTGGTCGGATTGCGCCAGAGGCAACTCGCTGCCACGCAGGGATTCGAAATCTTCCGGAACGATCTGGCTGAGGTCGTACAAAGCGGTGCTTCCGCTGGAGTGGCAGGGACGATCGTAGACGAAGGGCGCATGCCGATCCAGCATGGCCAGCGGAGGGCCCATTCAAACGGATCCATGCTGGGGCGCCCCAGCATGGATCCCCGACAAAAGCACTCGGGGATGACCGCCTCGTTCAGATTCACTTGCAACTTTCCACCGAAGGCGACAGGTTTCCGATGTATATGCCCACGCCCTGAGGCACAATGTCGGCTTGATATCCGGGGGGATGAACGATGCGCCGTCGTGGGTTGTTGAATGCCGCAGCCGGAGCACTCGCTGTGCTCCCCTTCACGCTGTCGAAGGCACATGCCTTCAGCTCTGCGGCTCCCCGAGGCGGCTTAGCGGGTTGTGCCTTGTACCCGATCTCGGTCAACTACCCGGCGCTTGCAGAACCCATTGGCGAGCTGCGCATCGAACGCTTCTGGGCCGCGGAGATCCATTCCACCGCCCTAGCCCGCTGGGACTTCGACCTGAGTCTGGTGGACGACACCGGCATTCCCCGCAGCTATTGCGCCTGGCAATTGCGTCGGTCCAGCAGTGGCCAGCAGAGCGCCGGCAACGGCCTGCGTATGCGCTTTCAACCGGGAACCCAGCTGGGCGCGCTGGCGATCGTGCAGCGTCGCGATGCGCGCGGAGGACTGTCCACGCATGGTTGGGCTGCCCATTTGCCCAATGCGACCCTGGCCGTCATTGCAACGGCGCGCGCGAGTACCGGCGCACCGCCGGCCATGGAACTGCTGCGCTTTGATCCGACCCGCCGCACGTTGAGCCTCAGCGATGGCGACAAGCGCGATTTCGACGCCTTGCTGATCGAGACCAGCTGAAGCGTCGATCATGTTGTCCAGTTCGGACCCGCAGCGCGCATTCGCAGCGCCTGAGCATCCCTGTCGGTCATTCGGTCTTGTTTTCCGTCCGATCGTCGACGCCGATCTGGCCTTCCTGGCCGAGCTCTATGCCAGCACGCGCGAGGCGGAACTGGCCCCGGTGCCCTGGCCGGAGGAGACCAAACGCGCCTTCCTGCTCGACCAGTTCGCCAAGCAACACGATCATTATCGGCAACACTATCGCGGCGCCGACTACTGGCTGATCGAGCGCGATGGCGGGCCGATCGGAAGGGTCTACGTCTACCGCAGCCCGGGCGAGATCCGCTTGATGGATATTGCGCTGCTGCCGGCGCAGCGCGGTCGAGGACTGGGCGCAGCCATGCTTGCCGAACTGATCGACGAGGCGGACCGGCACGGGGCGCAGATCACACTCCATGTCGAGGCCGACAACCCGGTCAAGCGGCTTTATCAGCGACTCGGCTTCGTGTTGGTCGAACAGCGCGGACCGTACGAGTTTCTCTCCCGACCGGCTGAGACCGACAAAGCGCGCGCGCCGGAAGCGAGAAATCCCGCCGGCCCTTGACGGATCGGCGGGATCTGCCTTCCCTGGCGCCGCTGTCGGAGCGGTCTCCAGCGCGGGCTGGCCTCAGGGCTTGGAGGATGCGCTGTCGACCCGGATGTAGTCGCGGTTGCGCTCGATCGTGGCCAGGCCAATGCCCTTGACCATGGCCAGCTCATCGGCACTCTTGAAGGCGCCGTTGGCTTCGCGGTACTCGACGATGGCCGCAGCCTTGGCCGGACCGACGCCATCGAGGCTGGCGGCCAGGGTGGCGGCGTCGGCGCTGTTGACGTTGACCGGCTGACCGGCGAAGGCGGGAATGGCCAGGGCGACGCTGAGCAGCAGGGCGGAGAAGAACTTGATCATGGTGTACTCCTTTGACTTGCAGTGGTTTGGGTGAGCCCGCAGCAGGCTGCGGCGGGGTGAACACAGATTAGGTTCGAACGCCGTTGCTGGAAATCAGCCGATGCCGCCACGACACGTAAGCCGTTGCCCCCGATTCACGTCAGCTTTTTCCTACAAGCTATCCTTGGCGGCCCACGGGACATACGCGGAATCACCCATGCGCTGGCTATCGTTGTTGCTGTTGCTCGCTTTGCTCGGCCCGAACGCGGTGCAGGCGGGCGCGGCGCCCGTTGACTTGCCGGACATCGCCTTTGAGCGCTTCGTGCTCGACAACGGTCTGACCGTGGTCGTGCATGAAGACCGCAAGGCACCGATCGTCGCGGTGAACCTGTGGTATCACGTCGGCAGCAAGGACGAGCCAGTCGGTCAGACCGGCTTTGCGCATCTGTTCGAGCACTTGATGTTCAACGGCAGCGAAAATCATCCCGGCGAGTATTTCGGTCCCTTCGAGGCTGTCGGTGCGACCGACATGAATGGCACCACCTCGCTCGACCGCACCATCGGCGACGACGACAGCAACGAGCTCGTCGATCTG
>DAIMJK010000280.1:4542-4943 GCA_036722245.1 Lysobacterales bacterium | reverse complement strand
GGTGCGGGGCGATCAGCAGTGCCAGACCAGCCAGTAGAAGGGCTGACCAATGCCAGGCCTGCGAGTGCAGCCCCTGCTGTGCCCCGGATACATGGAGATGCGCCATGACGTCGAGCTTCCCGGAAGGTTCCCGTTCAGAATAGCGGCAACGGCCCGGTGCAATGCGTGATCTGATTGGCAGCGGACGGCATTGGGCGATGGACGGCGTACAGAGGCTTCGCAGCGAAGTTCTCCGCGGGGTCGGAATCAGAATCGATCCGTTACCCGGTGTAATCAGCCTCCGCCACGCGCATGGTCGGGCCACACGCGCGCAGGGTCGCCACGATGTAGCCGAGTTACGCAGTACGCTCAACCGACGTTCTTGATGGCTGCCCTGCGCAGGTCAAGTCGTTCGTGGCCCG
>DAIMJK010000280.1:0-4532 GCA_036722245.1 Lysobacterales bacterium | reverse complement strand
GTGGCCCGGAACCGGGACGTTGCCCTTCAATCCGATTCCGACCCTGGCCCCGACCCCAAAGCATTCCAGCCTGCTTCCCTTGTTGGCGCGTGCTGGTCACACCGGCCGGCGGGTTCAACTGGCCCACGGCCGGTGCCCCGCCAGCAGGTCCTCGATGGCTTCGGCGCGCAGCGGCCGCGAGTACAGGTAGCCCTGCGCGTAATTGCAGCCGTACTGCCTGAGCAGATCGCGCTGGCTGGCGTCTTCGATACCTTCAGCGACGGTGTCCATGCCCAGTTTGGCCGCCAGCGTGCAGATCGTGCGCGTGATCGCCTGGTCTTCGCGATCGCGGACCAGGTCGCGGACGAAGCCACGGTCGATCTTGACCACCGAGACCGGGAAGTTCTTCAGATAGGCCAGCGAGGAATAGCCGACACCGAAGTCGTCGACGCAGATGCGCATGCCGATCTGTTCCAGATCCTGCAACAGGCGACAGTTGCGCGCCAGGTTCTCGATCAACACGTCTTCGGTGATCTCCAGATGCACTTTCGCAGGCGCCACCTGGAACTCCTGCAGCAACTTGCGCAAGTAGCCAGGGAAGCTGGCTTCGCGGATCTGCGCGCCGGAAATGTTGAGCGACAGCCAGGGCAGTTCGCAGCCAGAGTGCTGCCAGTGGGCGTAGTCGGCGAGGGCGCGACGCAGCGCGATGTCGCCGAGCCGGCCGATCAATCCGGTTTCCTCGGCCACCCGCACGAATTCCTGCGTCGGAACCTCACGTCCGTCCGGGCGCTGCCAGCGCAGCAGGGCCTCAAGGCCAGCAAGACGGTCATCCTGCAGCCCGACGATGGGTTGATAGACCAGACTGAACTCGTCATTCTCCAGCGCCTGCCGGATGTCGCGGCTCAGATGCAGCCGGTGCTGCACTTCGGCGAACAGCTCGCGGGTGAACATCTGGTACTGGTTGCGGCCCGAGCCCTTGGCCTTGAAGAGCGCGGTATCGGCATTGCGGATCAGATCGCTGACCGTTTCGCCGGCCTCGGGATGCAGCGCCACGCCTATGCTGGCCGAGATGAACAAGCGGTGGTCGTCGACCGCGAAACTTGCATCCAGCACCTTCAGGATGTCTTCGGCCAGCTGGCGCACCGACTCGGCGTCGTTGCGTTCGATGATCAACAGGAACTCGTCGCCGCCCTGGCGACCCAGGTAATCGTCCTGCCGCATGACCCCGTGGAGTCGACGCGGGATCTGTTCCAGCAACTGATCGCCGATCTGGTGTCCGAGCGTGTCGTTGATGTCCTTGAACTGGTCCAGATCGACAAACAGCACCGCCAACACCGTCCGACTGTCGCTTCGCTGTCTCAGGCGTGCCTGCAGTGTCTGATGATTGGCGGAGCGATTGGGAAGCGTCGTCAGCGAGTCGTGGGTCGCCAGATACTGCAGCGCCTGCTGCGCATGCTCGCGGTCCTCGATCTCCTTGCGCAGACGCCGATTGGACTGACCCAGGGCGCGGGCCTGACCATCTGCGTTGAGCCACAGCAGGCCGGCCAGGGCCAACAGCAGCGAGAGCGCCGTGCCGGTGCCCAGCACGGTCACTGGCAGTGCGCTTGCGAGGCGCGCCGCCGAGTCCGGTTGCAGGGTCACTTCGAGCAGGAAGCCGGCTTCGTCGGCATCGGCATCCATGGGCACTCGGCTGACGATCCCGCTGGTATCGTCGAAGGGTACCTCCGGGATCGGATACATCAGCGTGCCAGCGGAAGTCACCCGGACCTGGACTTCAGCGGCATAGGCGGTCGGCTGCATCTCGGCGAAGGCGTCAGGCACCACCAGCACGGCAAACAGATAGCCCAGGTGCTGATCAGCGTTCGAGATCGGCGTAAAGAAGCTCAGCCCCGGCTTGCCGTCCGGGAGCATGCTGGCGCGCGTGACCACCGTAGCGGCGCCGCGCTCCTTGTGGCGCAGGATCCGCCAATAGTCCTCGTCCAGCGGATAGGGTGTACCCGGCGTGAGATCGACTGCCCCGCCGCCTGTTTCCAGCCATTGCACACTCAGTCCGGCATCAACGACGCCCATCGCGCGGTAGTAGGGATGGTGCGCCTGATAGCGGTCCGCGTCGGTGCGCCATGCGGCCTCGCGCGTCAGTCCCTCATCGCCCAGACGAGACGCCATGCGCCGCTGTGCCAGCATCTGCAGTTGGGTACGACCGATCACTTCATCGCGAACCGCGGCCGCTAGCGTGTCGCAATGACGCTGCATTGCGGCGTGCTCACGCTGCACCAGGGTCGCGTACAGCCAGCCGGGTCGCGGTCAGGCTGGCCAGCAGGACGCCTGTGGCCAATAGCCAGGGCCAGTGCCGCTTGCGTGCGCGCATGCCCGCGTGACTTGTGCCCGCGTCACTATGCAAGATTCTTCACCATCGGGGATACACGCGATCTTAACGCGAGTGGAGGCGGCTGCAACCGCAAGGGAGCAGCGATCGATCAATCAGTCGCGTGCGCGCTCCCTTCGGAGTTGGCGCGCGCTGGGTGGCTTGGACCTGGCTCGACGCCTGGCAATGGCTTCGATCTCCACGCGCGCGCCCAGCGGCAGCGCCGCGACACCAATCGTGCTGCGCGCCGGATAGGGTGAGCTCAGGCGCTCGATACAGACCGCGTTCATTGCCGCGAAGTCGTCCATGTCGGTCAGGAAAACGTTCAGCTTGACCAGATCGGCCTCGCTCAGGTCGGCAGCCTCCAGTACCTGCAGCAGGTTGTCCAGACAGCGGGCGGTCTGTGCTGCGATGTCGCCCTCGATCAGGGCGCCGTCGTCGCCGAGCGGCGTCTGGCCGGACAGGAACAGCAAGTCGCGGCTCCAGACCGCATGCGAATAGGGCCCCACGGCGGCGGCTTGCGGATGATTGACGGCTTTGCGCGGCATGGCAGTGGACCTGGGAGAGAAGGCGACAAGACTAGCTGAAAGGGGCGTTTGGCGTCGCCGGGTATGATGGAGTCTGGTGCATGTCTGGGGGATTGCGATGACCCGATCCTTGTTGCCGCAGCCGGGGCAGCCATGAATCGCTGGATGGGGTGGACGATAGCGCTGGCTCTGGTCGGACTGGTCTGGAAGGCCAGTCTGCCAGGGCCGTTGTTCCCTCTTTCCTCCGTGCCCCGGCCAGCCGGACAGATCATCGCCCCGGATCCGCCGATCCAGCGCATGCTCGACGATGCACCGAAACTGGACTATCAGGACCTGGTGCTGCAGCCGCTGGCCGAGTTCGAGTTCGATGCGCGGTTGATTTCGCTGGCCTGGTACAGCCGCGGTGCCGAGGCGAGCTACAGTCCGGTCGATCTGGGCATCGCCTGGGGCCGGATGAGCGACAGCGCCCATCTGGACGCGCTGGAATGGCGGCATGGCAACCGTTTCCTCAACTATCGCTACGCCACAGTGCCACCGATTCCGCAGCGCGAGCTGGATAGTTCCATCGCAAACCTGCACGTGCTGCCGTCGTCGCCGGCACTGTTGCGCCAGATCGAGGCACTCCGCCCCGGCCAGCGCATCATTGGTCGCGGTTTGCTGGTCGCCGCCAAGCGTGCCGACGGCTGGCACTGGACCTCCTCGCTGACTCGCGATGACACCGGTGCCGGGGCGTGCGAGCTGATCTGGTTGACCGAGATCGACGTGCGGTGAGTTGCGACGGTTGCGCGCTCCAGGGCGACGCTGGGGTATGAGTCAAGATCATGCACCGCGGGCGTTCGGAGTCGGGAGTTGGGAGTAGGGAGTAACAGCAAGAGCTCAAGCCAGAGCCAAGGATTTTGGCGATCCGCCACTGCTCTCAGCGGCGAGCGCAGTGACTGGCAGTCAATGTCGCGGTTTGCCAGCGCTGACAGGGACTGCGAACCTCTCCATGATGCGCACTCCCGACTCCCGACTCCCGACTTGGCAGGGATGGCGTGGTCCACACGTATTGACTCGCACCCCAGCCGCCGCTCGGCCTTGCGGCCACTCGCTCCCAGCGCCTATAATCGGGAGCTGCCAGCAGCCATCATGGCGCGACTGGCACACACGGACTGCTCGGTTTGACGCGTCGCGGCGCGATCGTCCTACTGGGGGTTTTGCAAGTATCTGATGTTCAGACCAAAGGAATCACCATGCCGCTTACTGCCGCTCAATCCGCGGAAGTCATCTCCAACTACGCGCGTGCTCCGGGCGACACCGGTTCGCCGGAAGTTCAGGTTGCGCTCCTCACCGCCCGTATCATGGGGCTGCAGGGTCACTTTGCCGATCACGCCAAGGACCATCATTCCCGTCGTGGATTGCTCAAGCTGGTCAACCAGCGCCGCAAGCTGCTTGACTATCTCAAGCGCAAGGATCTGGGTCGCTATCAGGACCTGATCGGCCGTCTGGGCCTGCGTCGCTGAGCATAGACAACCGAACACCACATCGCGGTCGGCCCAGTGCCGACCGCTTTGTATCCGGAGCCCGCAAAGCGGTCTCCATGATGCCCATCGGCATCGGCACCACTGAAGAAAGAACCTCCAAAGACGAATAGGCGAAATATTGTGGCAAAAGTAACCAAG
>DAIMJK010000279.1:0-4949 GCA_036722245.1 Lysobacterales bacterium | reverse complement strand
TCTGGTTCTCGCTCTGGTTCTCGCTCTGGCTCTGGCTTCGCATGGGCACCAACGCCCTCCCTCGCCGGCTGCGCCGTCGGCGGGCCTGCGGCCCTCGGGTCGCCTGCAAGCAGCCTCCTACAGCTTCTTTGGGACATTGCGGTGATCTTGCGCAAGAGCGCACGGTCGCATCGGTTTGAATCGCGCCCAGAGCTGAGAGGGCGGAATAGCCTGGACGTCACCTGATTCCGACCTACTGCAGACCGCTTGCCCTATGGCATTCTTCACGCCTTTCCCTCAGGCGTGACTGATCGATGGTGTCTTCCCTCAAGGATGCGTTGCTGCAGGCTGGCCTGAAGCCGGCACCCAAGCCCGTCGAACAGCGCCCGCCGCCGGGCAAGGGCCGCCCGCAGGGGCGTGATCAGGCGAAAGGGCAGGGGCGACCGAACCAGTTCAAGGCCAGACCCGGCCAGCGACCGCAAGGCAGTCAGGCCAGGCCAGACAAGCAGACGACCGACCGGCCACCGCGGCAGCCCAAGGACCCCAACAGCTTGTCACTGGCCGAAGCCTACAAGGCGCGCGCGCAAGCCGAGCAACGCGAGCAGGCCGCTGCCAAGCGCGAACGCGAAGCCGCCGCCGCTGCCAAACGCGCACGCCAGGCAGCCGCCGTAGCGCTGCTGGAAGGCAAGGCGCTGAACATCGCCGACGCTGAAGACTCCCGCTACCTCGAATATGGCCGCAAGATCCGCCGCGTATACGTCACCCCGGAACAGAATCAACAGATCACCGACGGCAAGCTCGGCATCGTCCAGATGAAGGGCCGCTTTCTGGTCGTCGACGCGGAAGTCGCCCGCGCGGTCCAAGCGGCAGCACCGGAGTTTTTCGCGTTGCTGTTGGATGCGGAAGGAGAAGACGAGGGCGGAGTGAGCGAAACTGCAAGAGCGGTTGACCACAAAGGACACGAAGGACACGAAGGAAAGCAAAGAGCTTCCACATAAGGGACTTTAAGTTTGGACTCTTGGATGAAAAGCGTTGGGAATGCCACGGATAGCGCACCTTGATGGGCCTTGCCAATCCACTGGATGATGTCGTCGAAGGGCTCGCTAGTGCCGTGCTCGATGCAGCGTTCAGAGTTCATTCGGAGCTGGGCCCGGGGCTGCTGGAATCGATATATGAGACGTGCCTGTCATGGGAACTGGATGCGATCGGCATCCCGTTCGTGCGCCAGGCCCACCTACCTATACGCTATCGGAACTTGACCATCGATGGAGGCTTGCGGCTGGATCTTCTCGTCGACGAACGGCTGATTGTGGAGATAAAGTCTACTGATTCGATGTCCCCGGTTCACAAGGCACAGGTAATGAGCTACCTGAAGCTCAGCGGTTTGCGTCTCGGGCTACTTCTGAACTTCAATGTGGTGCATATGCGCGAAGGCATAAAGCGCATCGTCATTTGATTCCCTCGCTCCCAAATTTCCAGTTCTACCAAGCACTTGCTCTGCTCACGCTCTTGCTCTTGCTCTCCTTTGAGTCCTTCGTGTCCTTTGTGGTCATTTTCTTTTCAAGCTCTTGCTCTTGCTCTTGCTCTCCTTTGTGTCCTTTGTGTTGAAAATCTTTTCTTCTTTCCATCAAACACCCGGAAAAAGCATGCGATCGACGCGAGCCACGATCCACCTCCGCCACCTCCGCCACAACTTCGCCATCGCGCGGCAGCTGGCCGGTGGGCGCAAGATCATGGCGGTGGTCAAGGCCAACGCCTATGGGCATGGACTGGAGCGGATCGGGCTGGCGCTGGCTGATGCCGATGCCTTCGGGGTGGCAACGATCAGCGATGCGCATCGCTTGCGTAGCGCCGGGCTGAGTCAGCGGATCGTGTTGCTTTCAGGTTTCGATGACCCTTCCGATCTGGCCGAGCTGCAGGCGCTGGAGGTCGATACGGTCGTCCACCACAGCTGGCAGGTCGATGTGCTGCAGTCCTGTAGCGTGGCGCCGCTGCGGGTCTGGCTGAAGATCGACAGCGGCATGCATCGGCTCGGCATACCGCTGGCACAGGCGCGTATCGTCTGGCAGCAGCTGCGCGACTGCCCGGCGGTGGCGCCGGATATCGTCCTGATGACGCATCTGGCCAGCGCGGACGAACCGGAATCTGGTCAGACCGCCGAGCAGCTGGCCGCCTTCAATGCGGCGACGGTCGATCTGCCAGGCGAACGCAGCATCGCGAATTCGCCTGGGCTGCTCAATATTGCCGGATCAAACGGCGACTGGACCCGCCTTGGCGGGCTGCTCTATGGGCTGTCGACGCGCTCGGACAAGGTCGGCGCCGACTACCAACTCAAGCCGGTCATGAGCCTGGACAGCAAGCTGATCGCGATCAACCAGGTCGCTGTCGGCGAGCGCATCGGCTATGGCGGTTACTTTCGCTGCACGCGGCCGACGACGGTTGGCATCGTCGCGATTGGCTACGGCGACGGCTATCCGCGCCACGCCCCAAGCGGAACGCCTACGCTGGTTCGCGGCCAGCGCTGCCCGACGCTGGGCCGGGTATCGATGGATCTGCTGGCAATCGACCTGAGCGAGTTGCCGACGGCGAGGATCGGCGATGCGGTGCGCCTGTGGGGACCGGAGTTGCCGGTCGAGGAGATCGCAAGTAGCGCGGAGACGATCAGCTACGAACTCACCTGCGGCGTGACCCGGCGAGTGCTGTTCGTCGAGAGTGATGATCCGGCCACGGCTGCCAGCTGAGCGGCCCAACTGATCAAACCGCCGCCAGCGCCCGCAATCGCTCCGCGGTATCGGCATCGGCCGGGTAGAAGGCTTCCAGCGCCAGCTCGGAAAGGGTCACGTCGAGCGGGCTGCCGAACATCGTCAGGGTGCCGATCAGGGCCAGTTCACCGAGCGGGCTGCGAAAGCGGAACAGCACCGCGATGTCCGGTGCGCTGGACTCAAACTCGCTCGGCGTTTGTTCGCCTGGTAGTGGCGGCCACTTGGACAGTTCAGCAAGCAGTTCGTGCATGACGCTGTCATTGTCGTGTGCGGCAAGCCGGCGCAGGCGCCGCAGCAGGTGGTGGCGCCATTCGCCCAGATTGACGATCAGCGGTGCCAGACCGCGCGGATGCAGACTGATCCGCAGCACGTTGACCGGCGGCTGCAGCAGCTCTGGGTCGATCGACGACAGCAGGCGCTCGGCCGCTTGGTTGGCCAGCACCAGATTCCAGTGGCGGTCGATCACCAGTGCCGGGAAAGGCTCGTGCGCGTCCAGGACCTGGCGCAGCGCGCCCTTCGCAACATCCATCGCCGGCTCGTTCAGCGCGCGCTCGGGGAAGGCTGGAGCGAAGCCGCCAGCCAGCAGCAGCTGATTGCGTTCGCGCAGCGGCAGTTCGAGCAGCTCGCAAAGGTGCAGGATCAGCTGACGGCTCGGGCGCGCGCGGCCGGTCTCGACGAAGCTCAGATGGCGCGTGCTGATTTGCGCCTCGCACGCCAGATCGAGCTGGCTCAGGCGCCGGTGCTGACGCCAGCTGCGCAACAGCTGGCCGGTTCTGGGTTGTGCTTGCATGGGGCGATGCTACGCCGACGGCGGGGGCCAGAACATTACCTGTCCGGTAATCGACCTGCGACGCGGGCGCCGGCAAGCTGCGGCCATCCCAACGCTGGAGACGTCAAATGGCCACGATCATTCCTTCCCCGCTGCTTCGATTCGCCCTGCGCCTGGACGGCTGGGTGAGTGCACTGGCCGGTCTGTTGACCTTGCTGCTGCGACCCGCCCTGACGCCACTGCTCGGCGCGCCACCGGACTGGATCTTCGGGCTGGGCGTGTTCATGCTGAGCTATGGCGTGTTGATTGGCTGGGCCGCCGGCCGATCGCAGTTGGCGACGGCGCTGGTCTGGACACTGGTGATCGGCAACGGAGTGTGGGTTGTGGCGAGCGTCGTGCTGGCCTTTTCCAGTTGGATCGACCCGACCGCGCTGGGTCAGGTGGTGATTCTGGCGCAGGCCGCAGCGGTCGCGGTGTTCGCCGAGTTGGAGTATCTGGGGCTGCGGCGCAGCCGGGCGGTGCATGAGGATGGTATGGCCAGCGCGTATTCCGAAGCGTAAAGCCCAGAGCAGGGAGTAGCGCGGTCCCGGCGCGCGCACGGTCGTGATTTTCGCGCCGTGAGTCATCGCGCCGGTGGCCGCGTCGGCTTGCGCTATGGTCTGTCGGACCTGAACACGGATTCTCAATCCAGGCGAAAGCGCTGTCAGGCCAGCGCACTCCAAAATGTGACGCCTGCGGCCCCTTTGGGAGTGCGGCGACCTGGCGCCGCTTTGTTTTTGGGTGATGGCAAAAGCCAGGGCAAGAGCTTCGCCAGCAGGCTGGCTCCTACGAATAGCAAAAGCGAAAGCAAGAGCGGAGAGCGAAGAGCGAAGAGCTTCGCCAGCAGGCTGGCTCCTACAAACGGCGAGAGCGAAGAGCCACACACTGCCCGCAATACGCCCGCGACGGTCACAGTAGACTGCGCACCGGTCTGGACCCTTCCGGAGTTGCATGCGTCTGCTCAAGTCCACTGCGGTCGTCAGCGGCATGACGCTGCTTTCGCGCATCCTGGGCTTTGTCCGGGATGCGGTGATCGCGCAGCGTTTCGGTGTGTCGGCCGCAACCGACGCCTTCTTCGTTGCCTTCCGTATCCCCAACCTGTTGCGACGCTTGTTTGCGGAGGGCTCGTTTGCGCTCGCCTTCGTGCCGGTGCTGGCCGAGTACAAGGCGCGTGGCGACGAGCGTGCGTTGCGCGACATGATCGACCATGTCGCCGGTACGCTGGGTGCGATCCTGCTGGTGGTTTCCGCGGTCGGCGTGCTGGCTGCGCCGCTGGTGGTATCGATCTTTGCGCCCGGCTTCATCGCCCGGCCAGAACAGTTCGAGCTGACCACCGATCTGCTGCGACTGACCTTTCCGTACATCTTCCTGATCGCGCTGACCGGCATGGCCGGCGGCGT
>DAIMJK010000278.1:0-4958 GCA_036722245.1 Lysobacterales bacterium | reverse complement strand
AAACTGTCACAATCCCGACATGTAACTTCGCTTCAATCCTAGGGTTGATTTCACCGGGATTGCAAACCAATGACGCAGCGAATCCTGATTGTCGAAGACGAGCGAGCCATTCGGGACATGATTGCCTTTGCCCTGCGCCGCGCCGGGATGGAAGCCATTCCGACCGAGGATGCGCTGGCGGCGCAGCATGCCATCGGCGAAAAGCTGCCCGATCTGATCCTGCTCGACTGGATGTTGCCGGGCATGAGCGGGCTGGAATACGCACGCCGGCTCAAGCGCGAGGAACTGACCCGCGAGATCCCGGTGATCATGCTGACCGCCCGCGGCGAAGAGGATGATCGGGTCATCGGCCTGGATACCGGCGTCGACGACTATGTGGTCAAGCCCTTTTCAACCCGCGAGCTGATCGCCCGGATCAAGGCGGTGCTGCGGCGGGCCAATCCGGGCGCCGACGGTCAGGTCGTCAAGCAGGGCGATCTGGTCCTCGACACCGCGGCCCACCGCGCCTTCGTCGGCACCCACAGCATCGCCCTGGGGCCGACCGAGTACCGCCTGCTGAGCTTCTTCATCAGCCACCCGGAGCGCGTCTACAGTCGCAGTCAGTTGCTCGACCATGTCTGGGGCAGCAACGTCTACGTCGAGGAGCGCACCGTCGACGTGCACATCCGCCGCCTGCGCAAGAGTCTGGAGCCGTTCGCGGTGGACAAGTACATCCAGACCGTGCGCGGTGCGGGCTACCGGTTCTCGACGATCGAATGAGCGCCTGGCTGCGACGCAGCTGGCGCGGTTCCCTCGTCCGTATCCTCGCGGTCCTGCTGGCCGCGCTGCTGCTCGGGCTGGCGGTTGGTCAGCTCGCCACCGTGCTGGCGATCAGTCTGGCCGGTTTGCTGGGCTTTCATCTGTTCCAGCTGTATCGCCTGCAACAGGCGCTGCTGGGCCAGCGCAGGGAGTTGCCGGATTTTGGCCCCTGGCGCATCGTCGCCGAGTTGATCCGACGCAGGCAGGCGCGTGACCGTTCAGTCCGGCGCCGGCTGCTCGACGCGCTGGCAGCCTTTCGCAACGCCGCCGCCGCGCTGCCCGACGGCACCGTCGTGCTCGATGGCAAAGGCACCATCCAGTGGTTCAATGCCGCCGCCGAACGCCTGCTGGGGCTGCGACCGAAGTCCGACCTGGGTACGCCGATCGGCCATCTGGTGCGCCATCCGCGGGTCACCCGCTGGCTCGCCGACGAGCCGCAGCGGCAAGCCCTGCTGGACGTGCCAGCACCGACCGATGATCACCTGCGGCTGAGCTTCCGGATGATCGCCTATGGCCGTGGCCTGCGCCTGCTGGTGGTGCGCGACATCTCCCAGCTGCTCCATCTGGAGCAGGTCCGGCGCGATTTCGTCGCCAATGTCTCGCACGAGTTGCGCACCCCGTTGACCGTGCTGGCCGGCTATCTGGACGCGGTCGAGGTGGAGGAACTGCCGGAGTGGGAACCGGTGCTCGAGGACATGCGCGGTCAATGCCAGCGCATGCGCCACATCGTCGAGGATCTGCTGACGCTGTCGCGGCTGGATGCGCAAGGCTCGCCGATCGACGAAACACTGCCGATGGCGCAGGTGCTCGATGGGCTCAAACGCGACGCCCGCGCGCTCAGCCAGGGGCGGCACCGGATCGACGTAGGCGAGGTGGCATCCCATGACCTGCTCGGCTCGGGCAAGGATCTGCGCAGTGCCTTCTCCAATCTGGTGGTCAATGCGGTGCGCTACACGCCGGCCGGCGGCCAGATCGTGCTGAACTGGCGTGAACACCCGGACGGCGCCGCTTTCGAGGTGGTCGACAGCGGCCTGGGTATCCCCGAGCAGCATCTGCCGCGGCTGACCGAGCGCTTCTATCGCGTCTCCACCAGCCGGTCGCGCGAGAGCGGCGGCACCGGACTGGGCCTGGCCATCGTCAAGCACGTGCTTATGATTCACCAGGGTCGACTGGAGATCGAGAGCGAGATGGGCAAGGGTTCGATCTTCCGCTGCGTGCTGCCGGAGGCACGTATTCAGGCAGCGATCGAATGAGGCGGCGGGCCTGTTTGCGTATGGTCATGGCCCTGCCGGCGCTCGTCCTGCCGGCGTTGGCCAGACCCGGCCCGGCCATTGCCGAATCCGTTGCAGCCGGCCCACAGCGTCTGTCAGTGATTGGTTCGGACACTCTGGCGCCGCTCTGTCTGGCCTGGCTGAACCAGTTGCAGACGCGACTACCGAACCTGCAGGTGCGCTTCCAGGCGAGCGGCTCGGCGACTGCGGCGCAGGCCTTGATCGAAGGTGCGGCCGATCTGGGGCCGATGTCGCGGCGAATGTCCGCCGATGAACTGGCTGCCTTCCGCAATCGGCACGGATTCGAGCCCACGCCGGTGGTGGTAGCGCTGGACGCGATCGCGGTTGTGGTCCACCCGGACAACCCCCTGCGCCAACTGCCACTAAGTACAGTCGATGCGATCTATTCCCAGACACGCTGGTGTGCACCGCAGAAGAGTATCCGGCGCTGGAGCGATCTGGGCCTGGCTGAGGACTGGAAACGGGCGCGGATCGTGCCGTATGGTCGCAACACGATCTCAGGCACCTTCGAGTACTTTCGCCAGCAGGCGCTATGTGGCGGGGATTTTCGAACGGACATGGCGCAGATGCTGGCCTCGGCGGCAGTCCTGCGCGCGGTAGCGGGACAGCCGCGGGCGATCGGTTTTGTCGGTGCCGGCTATCTGGACGACAGTGTGCGCGCCTTGAAACTGGTCGACGGCCGCGGTCAGATCGCCGGACCGGACGCGGACGCGGTGATGACCGGTCGCTATGCGCTGGCCCGGTCACTGCTGATCTATGTCAACAAGCGCCCCGGCACCGCCCTGCTACCGACGGTGGCCGCGTTCCTCGATCTGGCCCTGTCCGAAGCCGGCCAGCGCAACGCGCCCCAGGCCGGACTGATCGCGCTGCCGAGCGAGCGCCTGCAGCGCGAGCGCGCGGTATTGGAGCAGGCGCTGTGAGCTACTCCGCCGGAACTCCGGTCAACTCCGCACTAAGCGCGATCAGCCGGGCGCGGGCTTCAGGGTCATGTGCTTGCGGATCCATCGGCTGGACTGATTTGCCGTCGACAAAGAATGCGCCGGCCTCGAGCGTCGGCGAGTGGATCAGACCCATGACATGGTCCCGACCCTGTTCGACGGTCGTGCGCGGCGGGATACCCAGACCTTCGACCATCGTGGTGTTCATCAGCGTGGCCGGGTGCAGCGAGATCATCGTGATGCCCTGTTTGGCGAAGGCTGGCGCCAGTTCGATGGTCATCGAGACCTGAGCCAGCTTGCTCTGACCGTAGCCTCGGCGAGAGTGGCTACGGCCAGGACGGCTACCGGCGTCACCTTCTTCTTCAACTTCATTCCGTACGTGGGTCCGGTCATCGGGTGCGAGTCAAACTGATGTGGTGGGGCTCTTGCATTTGCATTTGCTCTTGCTCTTGCTCTGGTAGGAGCCAGCCTGCTGGCGAAGCTCTTGCTCATTCGCGGTTGCTTTCCGCTCTTGCTCTTCGACCGCTCTACGCTGTCCTCGCCTGTTGCCCGCTGGGCGGAGGGAAACATCTCGCCGGCTGCGCCGTCGGCGGGCCTGCGGCCCTCTATTCGCCAGCAGGCTGGCTCCTACAGTGGGCAAGAGCGCCCGACCACATCAGTTCGACTCGCACCCCCGGTCATCATGCTGGTACTGAAGCTGCTGCGCCTGAGCGATACTGTTTGATCTGCGCCCGCGGACATCGCCGATGACCGATTCGCCCACGCCCTTCGACCAAAAGGCTCGCTTCTTGGTTGAATCGCCGGCAAGGCAGGTCTAGTCTGAATCGCCATTTCAAGACGCGGCGATCCAATGTCAGGCAGGATCTTTCTGAACTATCGGCGCGCGGACAGCGGTCCATGGACGCTCACGCTCCGTAACAAGCTGGTGGGACATTTTGGTGAGGATGCGCTCTTTCATGATCTCTCAGGCGTGCCACCTGGCGCTCGACTGCGTGAGTACTTGGCCGCCCAAGTCGCCGATTGTGTGGCTGTGATCGCCGTGATCGGGGCACGATGGCTTGATCTTCTGCATGAGCGGGCCATGGCTAGCTCACCTGATCATGTTCGTATAGAGATCGAAGTGGCACTCAGGTACGGCAAGGGCATCGTTCCCGTGTTGCTTGGCAATACGCGGATGCCGACGGAATCCGACTTGCCCGATAGCATCAAGGAATTGGCCGATTGCGCCGCGTTGACACTCACGCTTGAGCAAATCGATGCGGCCCCGGTTGCCCTCATCGCCGCGCTGACACGCATTATCGAAGCCGCGAAGTCCGAGGGCCGCATCTTCGATAGTCGTGTCGGCGTGACAGCAGCAGGCAAACCGAAGCTGGTTGCATCAGGCCACGTGATCAGTCAGCGTGTCCTTCAAGTGAACCAAGGGCCTTTACGTGCGGCGCGAGAGGCGAAGATGGCTGCGTCAGGTGAAGTGAGACCGCAGGACTCTCCTTCTCATCAGCATGAGTTCGACGAGCCCTAGTAGTCCGTTTCACCAAAACAATGCCATGAAACGGCGTCTTTTTCCGCATGGCGGCGTTGCTCGTCGTTGCCATAGAGCCCCGCTATGACGCCTCCTCGCGCCTTGCCCTGCGAAAAAATCCATCCGTTTCATCTGGCAAGGTTTTGGTGAAGCGGACTACTAGGCAACGCTCGACGTGCCCGGCTACAAACCCATGCGTTGTGAGAGTCCGCGTTACGTAGCTTGCAACCCTTACATGCCCGCAACCGCCAGTCCGGCGTCCCGCCGGGCCTTTACCGGCGCCTCCGGCGCCTGCTTGAGGCACTGCCTCCGGCAGCGCCACCGGGCTCAGGACCTCAGGACAAGACGAAAACCCAGGAGGCCGTGGCGGAAGCCGGGCCCGCCCGCGCGACGGTCGGCGGAGCGGCAGAC
>DAIMJK010000277.1:0-5017 GCA_036722245.1 Lysobacterales bacterium | reverse complement strand
CCCCGTTACGCCCTCGGTGAGGTCCGCTTCGTCGGCAGCCAGGTTGATACCGGTCGCCTGGCGCGACTGGTGCCGTTTGCCGAAGGTGATGAGTATCGGCTGAGCAAGCTGCTGACGTTGCAGCGCAAACTGGTCGACACCGGCTACTTCAGCGTGGTCGGGGTGGCGCCGGATACCGATGCCCTCGGCGACGGCAAGGTTCCGATCGAGGTCCAGCTGGAGCCGACCGCACGGACCGAGTATCGCGGCGGCCTGTTTTTCGGCTCCGACAGCGGGCCGGGCGTGCGTGGCTCGATCGAGCGGCGCTGGATGAACTTCCGGGGCGACCAGGGTCGGGCCGAACTGGAGTACTCCGACCGCTTCAAGCTCGGCGCGCTGGTGTACACGATCCCGCTGGATCGGCCGTCACGGCCGCGGCTGCAGTTCAAGGCGAGTTGGAGTGACCGCGTCACCGACAGCTCGCGTAGCCGCCAGAAGCGTCTGTCCGGTGCCTGGCTGGGTCAGTGGGGCGAGTGGAACCAGGCGGTTTCGGTGAATCTGCTGGACGGCGACTTCGAGGTCGGCGGCGAACCGGGCAGCTCGACCTTGTTCTATCCCGAGTGGCAGCTGGCGCGGAGCAGCCTGCGCCCGGCCGGCGATCCGCGCCGGGGCCAGAGCTGGGCCGTGACGCTGCGCGGGGCGCCCGCGGTGCTGGGCGGGGAGACCGATTTCCTGCAGGCGCTGGCGCAGTGGCGCTATGTGCGACCGATGGGCCGCGGCGGCCACAAGCTGATTCTGCGTGGCGATCTGGGTGCGACGTATGTCGAGGACTTCGACAAGCTGCCGCCGGAGCTGCGCTTCTTTGCCGGCGGCGATCGCTCGCTGCGTGGCTTCGGCTTCCAGGAACTGGGTCCGCTCAACGATGCCGGCCAAGTGCGCGGTGGGCCCTATCTGGCATTGGCCTCGGCCGAATACGAACGGCGTCTGTCCGAGACCTGGGCGGTCGCCGGCTTCGTCGACGCCGGCAACGCCTACGACACCGGCCAGTTCGAACCGGTGGTCAGCGTCGGCACCGGCCTGCGCTGGCGCGGCCCGGTCGGACTGGTCCGGCTCGATCTGGGCGTCGGCGTCAGCGAGGACGATCTGCCGTTGCGACTGCATCTGGTCATCGGGGGGGATTTGTGAGCGTCGGCATGAAGCTGAGCAAACGCCGCTGGATTGGTCTGGGCCTGCTGATCGGCTTGATCTTGCTGCTGCTGTGGGCGCTGTTCAGCGGTTCGGGGCTGCGTTTGTTACTCAGGCAGGTGCCGGGACTGACCTTCGATCAGGTGCAGGGGCGTCTGGTCGGGCCGATCGAGGGCGCGAGCCTGCAGTGGCGGAACGAGTCGCTGCTGATCGAGATCGAGGGGCTGCGCACCGACTACCGCTTCTGGCGACTGGTTGGTGGTCGGATGGTGATTCCCGAGCTCAACGCTGCCCGGGTCACGGTGATGCTGCTGACGCCGCCGGAGCAGGCGCCGACCGAGACCTTCGAGCTCAGCAGCTGGCAATTGCATCTGCCACCGCTGGACCTGCCGGTCGACGTCGAGTTGGGCGGCCTGCAGTTGGACCGGCTGCAGGTCATCGATGCGCAGGAGACGGTGCTGTTCGACGGCAGTGCCCAGGCCGATGCGCTGAGTCTGATCGACGGTCGGCTGAGCCTGCCACGGCTGGTCCTGGATGCCGAGCAGCCAGGCCGACTGGAGCTGAGCGCCGAACTCGACAGCCGTCAGCGCTGGGCCGGTCAGCTGCGTCTGCAGGCCGATCTGGAACAAGCCCACGACCTGGCCGCGGAGCTGTCCCTGCAAGGGGATATGGACGAGTACACGATCGCTGCCCGCAGCACCGGTGCGCTCACCGCCGATCTGGCTCTGCGCCTGCGGGCACTCGACAGCGCGCCGGCATGGACGCTCGATCTGCAGGCGACCCGGCCGGCGCCAGACGGCGCGGCGACCGGTCAGGGGCCGTCATTTCAGCTCGATCTGGGCGGCAGCGGCGAGCGCGGCAGCGGCGAGCTCAGCGGCCAGGTGCGGCTCAACGGTGACGAGCAGCTCTTGCGCATCGAGACCCTGCCATTCCGACTTGCCGATGATTTTGGCCTGAGCATCAATGAGGGCCGGCTTGCGTTGCTCGGAGCTCTCAGTGGCCAGCTGCGCCTGTCAGGCAATTGGCCGCTGCAGGCCGATGCAGGCGACGGCGATGTACAGCTCGGCTGGACCGATCTGGTGCTGGTCGACGCGAATGCCGAAAGTGACCCGGAGGCCGCGCCATTGCGCAGCGAGGAAGGGTCGTTGCGATTACGCGGCCTGCTGGATGACTACGCGCTGACCCTGGATGCGCCGCTGCAGCGCGATGACAGGGCCGGCGTGCTCACTCTGCAGGGCAGCGGAGATCTGCAGCAGCTGCGCGAAGTGGCGTTGACGCTGGCGTCGAACTTCGGTCAGGCAGCGCTGTCCGGATCGGTCCAGTTCGAGCCTTTCAACGCCGATCTGCGGGTCGATCTGGATGCACTTCAACCCGAAGTGCTGCTGCCATCGTTCCCCGGTGAGCTGCGTTTGCAGGGACGCACCCAGATCGCGCTGGTGGACGAGCAGCTGCAGGCCAGTCTGCGCATCGATACCCTGTCCGGTGAGCTGCGCCAGGCCGAGCTGGACGGTACCGGCGAGCTGGCCTGGGTCCAGGACCAGCTGCCCACCGGTACGCTGAAGCTCGGCTGGGGCAACAACCGGATCGACTATCAGCGCCAAGCGGGCAGCGCCGCGCAACTGTTGCTGGACGCGCGTCAGCTCGAACTGCTGGCCGCTGATCTGAGCGGTCGGCTGGACGCTTCCCTGACGCTACCGGAGCGACTGGCCGACTGGCAGCTGGCCCATGGCGAAGCAAGTGTGGCTGGCTTCCGCTTAGGCGAGATCGAGGCCGAATCACTGCGCTTCAACCGCGCCGCTGGTGGTCCGTCTGAAGCCTTCCGCGTCACCGCACAGGGCATGGAGCTGCCGCGCCAGCGGCTGGATACGCTGGAGTTGCTGCTCCAGCCAGGCGATAGCTGGACCATCCAGGCGCAGGCCGAAGGTCCGGACATGGAGCTGGCGCTGGAGGGCTCAGCGACGCGCCAGGACGATCGCTGGCGCGGCAGTCTGGCCTTGCTCGATCTGCAAACTGCGCCGTGGCCGAAGCTGCAACTGCAGGCGCCGGCGGCCTGGCAGTGGGGCGGTGCGGAAAGCGAGCTCGAGCAGGCATGTCTGGCGGTGGAAACGGGTCGCTTGTGTGCGACCGTGGATGTCGATGACGACGGCCCGATGCAGGTGCGGCTCGCGCTGGAAGCGCTCGAGTTACGCCTGCTCGATCCGTTGCTGACGACCAGCGGCGTTCAGCTGGGCGGTCAGCTGGACGGCAATGTCGAGGCCTTGTGGTCGGCCGACAGCGGTCTGGCGCTCAGCGGCACGCTGGCGATCCCGGCGTTTCTGGCCTCGGTGCCGGCACCCTCGGGCGGCGAGCGGTTGGAGAAGCGCGCGGTGGTCGAGATCGAGCTGGTCCCGCCGGATGGCAGCGATCCAAGGCAGCGCTTGGATCTGCGTCTTGGGCTGGCCGATCAGGGGGCACTGCAGCTGCAAGTGGCCGGGATGCTGCTGGCTGACTCACCGGATTGGGATGTGCGCGTGCAATCCGATCAACTCGCTCTGAGTTTGCTGGAAGGACTGCACGAGGAATTGCTGCAACCGGAGGGTTCGCTGGCGGCGGATCTGCAGTTGCGCCATCGGGTCGGCCAATGGGCCGGCGAGGGGGCTCTGAGCATCACGGAAGGCGCGCTCGAGTTGCCGCTGCTGGGATTGCAGCTGTCGGCCTTGACTCTGCGGCTGGAAGCGACCCCGGCGGGCGAATTCGTGCTTGATGGCAGCGGTCGCTCGGGCAAGGGCGAGTTCCAGCTCAACGGCCGCTATCCGATTGATCCGGCAGCGGATGCCGAGTTCAGCCTCAAGGGCGAAACGATACAGGTGGTCAATCTGCCCATCGTCCGGATGGAGGCTTCACCGGATCTGCGCGTGGTGCGCGCGGACGGCAAGGTCAGTGCCAGCGGCAGCGTCACCATACCGTCCGCCCTGATCGATCTGGCGCGTTTCGAGCCCAGCGTGAAGGCGTCTTCGGATGTCGTCGTGGTTGACGACCCGCCGGTCGAAAGCGGCTCGCCCCTTGCCGTCAGCGCCGATATCCAGGTCATCATGGGCAAGGCGGTCAGGCTCAAGGGCTTCGGCCTGGACGGTCGCTTGAGCGGCGCGCTGAGCGTGCGTGAACGACCGGGTCGACCGACCACCGGACGCGGCGAGCTGAACGTCACTGGCGAGTTTGCCGCCTATGGACAGGATCTGACCATCAAGCGCGGTAAACTGCTGTTCAGCGGTGGCCCGCTGGCCAATCCCGGCCTGGACCTGCTCGCGATCCGCGAAGTGGGCACGGTCGAGGCAGGTGTGCGTGTCCGCGGCGCAGCCGACCGACCGGAGCTGAGCATCTATTCCGACCCGCCGATGGATCAGGCCGAAGCCTTCTCCTATCTGGTCCTGGGGCGCCCGTTGAACGCCGTCAGCGGTGACGACTCGCAGCAGCTGGGCGCAGCCGCCGCCGCGCTGGGCAGTGTCGGTGGTGGCCTGATCGCGTCCAAGCTGGGCGCCGGCACCGGGCTTGCCATCGAAATGGAAAGCTCGGCCGATCTGGGCGGCGCGGCGCTGACGGTCGGTCGCTACATCACGCCGGACATCTACTTCGGCGTTGGCCAATCCCTGTTCGAGCAGATCCAGGTCGCGATCCTGCGCTACCGTCTGACCAGCACGCTGGAGCTCGAAGCCCTGTCCGGCCGCGAGTTCAAGGCGGGTGTCAATTATCGGTTGGAGCGGTAGGGCGGGCGAGGGCGTGACGCCAGCCGGTGCGGACGCGCCTGGAACTGCCAAAGTCGGGAGTTGGGAGTCGGGAGTACGCACCGTGGAGCGGTCGGGGTCGGGGTCGGGGT
>DAIMJK010000276.1:0-5063 GCA_036722245.1 Lysobacterales bacterium | reverse complement strand
GCGCCTGGTCGCCCGCGGCATGCCGGTCGCCGCACTGACCCCGCAGCACTTCGCCCAGTGGTTGAGCGAGGTGATGGGGTGATTAGCGCGCTTGGAGTCCTCCGGGGTGGCTGGGTGCGAGGCGAACGGATGCTTCAGCATCCGACCGCCGGCTTCAGGGCCCAGGGCTCAGGGCCCAGGGCCCAGACATCAGGGTCCAGGGCTGAGGGCCCAGGGCCCAGAGATGAGGGCCCAAGGCCCAGGGCTCAGGTTGGAGCCAATCCGACGCCAATGTGGCTTCCAAACGGGCCAGCGCTGCTCTGGACCTGCTGGGCCCTGGGCCCTGAGCCCTGGGCCCTCACCCCATGACCCTCGCCGCTTACCTCGCCCTCGACCACGCCACCCTGGCCGACTTGGCCGGCGCCGGACTGCTGCGCCGTGCCAGCAACGATCTGCAGGCTGGCAAGGTGCGCGCGCTCGACCCGACTGCATTGACTTTCGAGGCCGATGGCCAGCAGGTGAGTCTGGACCCGCGCGGCTGGCAGCAGGCGCGCTGCAGCTGTCCGGCGCCGGGCTGGTGCAAACACAAGCTGGCGGCGATCCTGTGTCTGCAGCAGCAGAATGAGGCCGCAAGCGCGGCAGCCGGCCATGCTGACGTAACAGGCGACGCTGCCGTCGTGGCCGAAGCAGCTGCCGCGACCGAACTGTTTGTCCCGGTCGAGGCCGATTCGCGATCACCGTCGACCGCCTCATCAGCCGCTGACCCGCTCACTGAGTTGCTCGCCGAGATCGACGGGCTTGATCCAGTCACCATCCTGCGTCTGGCCGGCGCACCCGCGCGCGGTCGGCTGCCGCGCCTGCTGAGGCAGATCAGCGCGGTGCAATGGCAGGCCTATCCCGGCAGCCTGCGGATCGAGCTGACCGGGCTCGAACAGTCGATTCGCTATCTGCGTCATGGCGGCTACGCGGGCATGTACTCCGAAGCCCCGGCTGGCGCTCGCAACGCGCTTCATCTGGCCGCGCTGTGGGCACTCTGGGGTGTGCGCGGGCGGGAATTGCCCGCCCTGGACGTCGATTCGTCAACCGCCGCCGACGGCACTGAGAACACCGATACGGTCGCGACGCTGGTCGACCAGGTCCAGGCCGAGCTGGGCGACTGGCTGCCCGACGGGCTGGCCCAGCTCAGCCTGGCCAGTCTGGATCGACTCGCGCTGCTTGCCATTGATGCGCGTGCCGATGCCCTGCCGGCGCTGTCCAGCCGCTTGCGCACCCTGGCCGACTGGGGCCGACGCCTGCGCGCTCGCGACGATCAGGTTGGCGAGGGCGAGGTGCTCAACGCAATGGCGCAGTGCTGGGCCTGGTGCGAGGCGATCCGCGCGGCCAATCCTGAACACCGCGCGCGCCTGGCCGGCGGACCGCGCCAGTTCGTCGAGGGTCGACTGGACCGCTCGTTGCTGGTCGCTGGCGCGCACTGGTGGCAACGCCCGTCCGGCGCCCGCGGCCTGAGCCTGTTGCTGTGGGACGGCGTCGATCAGCGATTGCGTCGCTGCAGTCTGGCCCGGGGCGATGCCAGTGATCGCGGCTTCGAGCGCCAGGTGGCCTGGTCGGCACTGCCAATGTGGGCCGGACTGGGCGATGCCGAACGGCTGGTCGATGCCGGTGCTGTGGACGTGAGCAGTGCCCGGCTGAGCGCAGCCGGCGATCTGGCGCCGGGAGAGATCGAGGCGGTCATTGGTGCTCGCTGGCCGGTTGCGGACGAGCCGCGCGTGGGCATCGACGACTGGCGCCAACTGGCCGGGCTGATGGTCGGCCATGAGCTGTTCCAGCCGGCAGATCCCTATCTGCTGCTCGCGCCCAGCCAGTGCGTGCCGGTGGAACTGGACGAGTTGCAGCAGTGTCTGCGCTGGACCCTCGTCGATACCCATGGCCGCGCGCTGCAGGCACGCTGGCCCTGCCCGACCGATCACGCAGACCAGCTGCGCCTGCTCGAACACCTGCTTGCGCGCCGCGGCGGCGGTTGGCGCGTTCTGTTGGCCTACAGCAGCGAACCGCAACCGCAGCTCCAGCCGGTGAGTCTGTTGCTGAATGAGAAGGGTTGCTGGCGCTGCTATCCGCTGCAGTTCAGCCCGGTGCCGAAGCGTGCCCCGGTCAGCGCACTCATCGGGCGGATCAGCCGCATGCTGGCCGAACGCCGCGCCCCGCCGCTGAACGATCAGCACCGTCTGCTGCGCGAACTGCTGCAACCCCTGCGCGAACAGCTGATCCGTTGCGCCAGCCTGGGCCATTCAAACCCGACCACGAATGTCGAGCTGGACCGACTCGGCCGGCGGCTGGACGAAGCGGGCCTGGGCTTGCTCGCCAGGGCGGTTGCCGAATGGCGCGACGAGAGTCAGCGCGGGCCCGATCCGCATTCCGTGACGTTCAAGCTGGTCGTGCTGCTGGAACAGGTCAGTCGGATCCTGCAGTGGCGGCAGATTGTTGGCACCTGTATCGCCTGATCCGTCGTCCAGGCTCTTCGGCTGGAAACAGTCGTGCTGCGAGCCCGCTGCATTCTGGCCTTGCAGCCCCGACGAAGCGCGGAGCAAGAGCAGCCGCGCGGGCGCGACCCGTCAGCGCAAGAGCCAATTGGTACCATAATGGTACCGCTCAACAGCTGGAGCACCATGATGTCGACCAATCTGCCGAGGGACGGGCGTGATTGTGTTAGACGTCAACGTGCTTGCGTATCTCCTGATTCCCGGCAAGCTCACCAGGGATGCCGAGCAACTGCTGGTCGAAGACCCGGCCTGGGGGCGGCGCTGCTGGAGCGTTTGCACGGGCAAGTCGCCAACCCCAAGGTTCAATGGAGGCGCGATGAGCTTTACGACTGATGAGCTTTCGCGTCGCCCTGGATAACAGCATCCTGGCCGCATTGCGTACGGAGGTCAGCCATGATCGAGCGGGTCTTGCGTCTGCTGTTGCTGCTGATCGCGCATCTGCTGACCGGCGTGCGTGCGCTGTGGGCTGCGCCACCGCCGGTGGGTCCGACGATCTACTTCGCCAACCACGTCAGCCATGCCGATTTCGTCATGCTGTGGGCGGCGCTTCCACCGGACCTGCGGGCACGCACGCGACCGGTCGCCGGGGCCGACTACTGGGGTCGTGGCGGGCTGCGGCGGTATATCGGCGAGCAGGTCGTGCGGGCGGTGTTGATCGAGCGCGATCCGGCGCTGCGTAGCGACGACCCGATCGCGCAGATGGGCGCGGTGCTGGCGGCGGGCGAGAGCCTGATCATCTTCCCGGAAGGCACCCGCAATCTTGGCGACGATGAACTGCTGCCCTTCAAGAGTGGCCTGTATCACCTGGCCCGAGCTTATCCGCAGGTCAAGCTGGTTCCGGCCTGGGTCGACAACCTGCATCGGGTGCTGCCGAAGGGTTCGATCATTCCGGTGCCGCTGCTGTGCACGGTGCATTTCGGACCGCCATTGGAGCGGCTGGAGGACGAGGACAAGCAGGCCTTCCTGGCCCGCGCACGCGCCGCCCTGCTGGCCCAGCGCGGCGCCACTGGCGAGTCCGGCAGCGTTCACGGAGCCAGCGCATGAGCACCACCGTCTGGTTGTTTGTCGGCATCTTCGTGGTCCTGGCAGTGGCCACGACGGTGGGCCGGGTGCTGCGTCTGCGGCTGGCTGAAGGCGTCTCTTCGTCGGTGATCGACAATCTCAACGCGCGCATCGACGCCTGGTGGGCGATGGTGATCGCGGTCGGGCTGGCCTTCCTGGGCGGCAAGGCCGGCGTGATGGTCCTGTTCGGCCTGCTGTCACTGCTCGCGCTGCGCGAGTTCGTCACCCTCACCTACACCCGCCGTAGCGATCATCTGGCCCTGGCGCTGGCCTTCTACATCGCCTTGCCGGTGCAATATGCGTTGATCTGGATCGAATGGTATGGATTGTTCTCCATCTTCATCCCGGTTTATGGCTTCCTGATCCTGCCCATCGTGGCCGCGCTGAGGGCCGACCCGACCCGCTTTTTCGACCGCATCGCGGCGGTGCAATGGGCCTTGATGCTGGCGGTGTTCTGCCTGTCGCACGTGCCGGCGCTGCTGACCCTGCACATTCCGGGCTATGAGGGTCGGCAACTGTTGCTGATCGCTTTCCTGGTCATCGTGGTGCAGTCCTCGGATGTGCTGCAGTACGTCTGGGGCAAGTTGTTGGGCCGGCACAAGATCGCCCCGACGCTGTCACCGTCCAAGACCTGGGAAGGCTTCATCGGCGGCGTGCTGTCGGCCAGCCTGCTCGGCGCCGCGCTGTGGTGGATCACCCCCTTCAGCATGCTCGAAGCCGGCCTGATCGCGCTGATGGTCAATCTGATGGGCTTCTTTGGCGGCCTGGTGATGAGCGCGATCAAGCGCGACCACGGCGTCAAGGACTGGGGCCACCTGATCGCCGGCCACGGCGGCGTACTCGACCGCCTGGACTCGGTCCTGTTCTCGGCGCCGGTGTTTTTCCATGTGGTGCGGTATGTGTATGGGTAGGGCTGAGGGCTGAGGGTGGAAGAGCAGGGCCCAGGGCTCAGGGCCCAGAAGAGCCGCGGTGAAGCCCGCAGGATGTCGGTGAGGGAAGCGAACCGCATCAAGAGCAGGGCCCAGGGAATCCAGAGACCTGAACCACACCAGGAGCGAGAAGCCTCTGAATCGCCGCGGTCGCAAGCTCCTTCGCGATGACGGAGTTGGGCAAGTCGGCAAGATCGTTGATTTTGCGGTGCTTGCCGATACCTTGGCCACCACCGCTGCTCTTCTGGGCCCTGGGCCCTATGCCCTGGGCCCTGCCCCTGCTCTCACTGGCTACTGGAACTGACCACTGGAACTGCTCTACTCAGTCCTCGAATCCATCCTCGAAGATCTGCGCGAAATTGCCCAGCGGAACGAACAGCGGGCCACCGGACTTGCATTGCATCACGTCCAGTCCCGGGGTGTCCTTGACCGCGCTGCGATAGTAGAGAACGACGTCGGCACCCACGCCAGCACCGCCGATATTCTCGCCGTTGGCCAGGTTGCCGTGGTTCATGGTGCAGGCCGAAAGCGGGTTGTTCGACAAATCGCCATACTC
>DAIMJK010000275.1:0-5113 GCA_036722245.1 Lysobacterales bacterium | reverse complement strand
GGCGGCGCCGTGGGCGGCGCAGACGAGTTGGCCGTGGCCGATCAGGAAGCGTCCCGGAGCCCAGTTCAGCGGTCGGCCCGCGTGCGGGCAGATGTTCAGATAGGCGTGCACGGATGCGCCAAAGCGCATCAGCACCAGCGTGTCCGGCCCGTCGCCATCGTCGACCTCGATCGCGCCGCCGTCGGGAATTTCGTCGATACTGCAGAGCCGCTGCATGCTGTGGCCAGTCCAGTGATAGGAGCTGCGCATGGTCGATGGCCGGACGCCGCAAGTCCAGTCCGCACCCCGGATCGTCGTCCTCGACACCAATGTCTGCCTCGACCTGCTGCTGTTCGCTGATCCGTCCTGCGCCGCGTTGGCCGCGGCGCTGGCCGACGGTCGCTTGCAGGCGGTCTGCAACGCCGAGTGCGCCGAGGAGTGGCGCCGCGTGCTCGGCTATCGCATCTGGCAGCTGGATGCCGAACGGCAACAGGTCTTGCTGGAGGCACATGCCCGATTGCACCGATCGACCGGGGACCCACCGGTCCAAGCCATCCCGGTCGACATCAGCAAACTGCCACTGTGCCGCGACCGGGACGACCAGAAGTTCCTCCAGCTCGCCGCCGACGCCGGCGCCTGGGCTCTGGTGAGCAAGGACCGTGACCTGCTCAAGCTGGCCCGCCGCTGTGCACGCCTGGGCCTGTTCCACATCCTGCGGCCGTCTGCCTTCGCCGAAGCTGAGTGGCCGGCACTGCTGCAGCGACCGGGATGCGCCTTCTGACCGGTGGACGTACCCAGCGCCCGCAGTTGAACCTTGCCCCGGTCCGACTGACTGGGCCCTGTGCCCTGGGCCCTGTGCTCTCGCTACTTGCCGCGCACTGTCGGCACTTGTAGCGAGACACCAAAAGGGCCGCCCCCCCTTAGCTCCCACGCCGTTAGCGCCTATACTCCAGTCACCATGTCCAGTGACGACCTGCAAACTCCGAAGCCGCCGCTTGATCTGGCCTGGCTGTCTGCGCTGGAAATCGAGTTTCCGCCGGACGCGACCGAGCTGGACATTCCCGATGTGGCCACCGCCGCCGCGCTGATGCGGGAGCGGCGTTTCGACCTGTTCGCGGTGATGTCGGAGGTCGGCGAGAGCTACCTGCAGGCCTTTGGGGACGGCTATGCCGCGCGGCTGCGGCAAGTGCAGGATGCGCTGGCGCTGAGCTTCACCCGAATGGCAAGTCGGCACGGCAGCTGGGGCTCGGACCTGCACCACTATCACAACGAAGGCCACGCGCTGGAACTGCTCAATGGCCGTCTGGCACGGATCCGGTTGCAGCTGGGATGGTCGGTGCTCGAGCCCGAAGACTGGCTCTGCCTGGCGCTGTTCGCGACCTGCCACGACCTGCGTCAACGCGAGGCACCGAGCTGGCTGCGCGGGGTCGGCGCGAATGAGCGGGCGAGCATCGCCGAGAGCGCGCGCATTCTGGATGCCTGCGGCTTCGACCGTGTGCGTGACCGCAACTACTATGAATCCATCGGCTGGATGATCGCCGGCAGTACCTTCGATGCCAGGCCGACTGTCGGTGGACGCTTCAATTCGGCCGACGACGCCGCCTCCGGCGGCTGTCTGGCACCCAAGCTGGTGGCCAAGATCAAGGCCGAACTGGGCGATGCACCCGAGACCCCGGAGCTGCGCCATCGCTTCGATCTGATGCTGCTGGCCGCCGACATCGACACCGCCAATGTCGGCGAACCCTTTTTGGCGCTGGTCGGCAGCGCGGTGCGGCTGGCGCTGGAAAGCCAGATGCGGGCCGGCCGGGCGATCGACAGCACTGAGGCAGCCCAGCCGGTATTCGATTTCCTGACCACCGGTCAGGAGCGCTATTTCTACGAACTGCACCGCTTCGTTTCGGACATCGGTGAGCGGGTCTTCGGTCCGGGCAAGGCAGCCAACTGTGAACGCGTGCAACAGCAGGGCGACCGGATGCGGCAGCGCTATGGCGGCGGGGTGGCGAGCGGACTGACCGGCCAGAACCTGATCGACGCCTTCGTCGCTTCAGCGAGTGAGCTGGCCTGAGCCCGACTCGCCCCGCCGCTGCACTTTTCCACACCGTGTACCGCGTTGAGCTCCCGTGCAGATGAACGCCCTGCGCGTCCGCTTGCTGCGTGATCGATGGTTCGGCCGGCTGACCGCGGCGGCGGCGCTGCTGACCGCTCTGTCGCTGCTGCTGGTGCTTGGCTTTCTGCTGGTCGAGGTCGCGCCGCTGCTCGATCCACGCCCGCTGCGGCCGCAGTTGCTGGCCCCGCAGCAAGCTGCCGACCAGATCAATGCGCCCGAGTTCATCGTGCTGGACGCGCAAGGGCGGCTGGCCCCATCGCCTGCCGGTGCGGCGGAAACGCCACTGACCCCCGGCTGGACCCGGCTGGCAGCTTTCGATCCGGGCACCGCCAGCAACAACGAGGCGTGCTTTGAACCCAGTGTCCGGCGCTGGTGTATCAGCCTGCTGTTGCGCGGCAGCGTGGGGCCGGCACCGAACACGATCGTGCTGCGTATCGACGGCGATCCGGCCGAGCAGGCCGAGCTGATCGTCGGCGCGATACGTACTTGGGTGCCAACGGCCGATGGTCGGGCGATGCTGATCAGCATGCTCGACAAGCGTCTGCTGTGGGTCACCGCGGCGCGCGATCGAGCCGGTGCTCTGCAGTTGTTGGCCCAGCCGGCGTTGAGCCAGCCGGTGCCAAGTCCAGTGTTGGCGTTGCGCCTGCCCGGTCGGAGCAGCGAGGAGCTGATCAGCCTGCACGATGATGGTCGGATTGGCCTTGTCCGACCCGGAACCGGTCATTGGCGTGAGCTGCGCGAAGCCGATCCGGCTTTGCTCGATGGCAGCACGCGGCTTTACAGCGGCGGTGCGCGACTGGCGCTCTGGCAGCCGGGTCTGGTTACGGTCATGGAATTGACCGACGCTACCCGCCCTGGCCTGCGCGATCTGTGGCGACCGCAGTCGCGCCCTGGCCAGCCTGAGCCAGGCCGCTTGTGGCAGGCTCAGTCCAGCGGCGCCGATGCCTCGACCCACCTGAACCTGTGGCCGCTGGTGTTCGGCTCGCTGAAGGCCGCGCTGCTGGGCGTGCTGATCGCGATCCCGCTGGCGCTGGGGGCTGCGATTCATGTGGTGCAGTACCGCTCGGCCCTGCTGCGGCATCGCCTGAAGACCGTAGTGGAACTGTTCGAGGCGGTGCCGACGGTGATCCTCGGGCTGCTTGCGCTGCTCTGGCTGGCCCCCTGGTTGGAGCGTAACCTCGGTCTGGTGCTCGGCGCCGGGCTGGGCTGGCTGATCGCATTCCTGCTGCCGGTTGCATCTCGCCGTATCGGGCTGACCGATCTGCGGCGCGGCGTCGGAGCGCTGCGGCGAGGCTTGCTCGGCTTGGGCATTGGTGCGGCGGTCGGTACGCTGGTCGAGGCGCAACTGCCCGGCGGCCAGCTGACTGATGCCATGAGCACGGTCTGGGGCATCGAGTACCGCACCTTCAACGGCCTGGTGGTCGGATTGATGGTCGGCCTGGCGTTGGCGCCGGGCCTGTATTCGCTTGCCGACGAGGCACTGCAGGCGAGCCCGGCCGGTCTGCAGGAGGCCGCTCTGGCGCTCGGTGCCAGTCGTCGCGACACGCTGTTCGGGCTGCTGCTGCCGGCTGCTGCGCCGGGGTTGGTCGCGGCCTGCCTGATCGCTTTTGGCCGTGGCCTGGGCGAGACCCTGATCGTGCTGATGGTGTCGGGCAATACACCGCTGACCGATCTGGACCCGTTCAGCGGTCTGCGCAGCATCAGCGCCACGCTGGTGCTGGAGGCGCCGCAGGCGGTGCCGGGCACCTTGCATTACCAGGCGCTGCTGCTGGCCGCCTTGCTGCTGACCCTGGTCAGCGTCGCGATCAACCTGCTGGCGCGGCGCTGGCTGCGCAGCCAGGGCCCGACGTGAGCGTCGGTCAGCTGCGCGGCGCGCTATCGCGGCTGGCCGGCGGAATGCTGGTATTGCTGCTCGGTGCCTTCGTGCTGATCCTGCTCGCGGTACTGGTCGGCGGGGTCAACGGTCTGGCGCCGCGATCGCTGCTGCAAGTCGAGCACCACGACGGCAGCCGCAGCGCCGGACTGCTGCTGGCCCAGCGCCACGACAGCATCGACCTGCTGATCGCAATCGACGCGGCCAAGCCGGACTGGCGCCGGGTGTACCGAACGGACATCCGCAACCTGAGCCGGCCAGCCGCCGCGTGCATTGCAAGCAATGCCGATGGCCTGCTGCTGGTGCTCGTCGACTGTGCCACGCCGCCGGGCATGTGGCGGCTGGAGTATCCCAACGCGCTGCCCTGGTACGGCGGCATCGGCCGCTGGCTGGGCAGCCTGAACGACTTCCTGTTCGCACCGGCGCGCGCCGATGGTCAGGGCGGTATCGGCGCGGCATTGGTCGGCACCTTTCTGCTGGTGCTGCTGATGACCTTGCTGGTCCTGCCCTTCGGTATCGCGGTGGGCCTCTATCTGGCCGAGTACGCGGCCAGTACGCGCTTCACCGCGGTCTTGCGCCAGGTGCTGACCCAACTGGCAGCGATTCCATCGGTGGTCTATGGCCTGGTCGGACTGGGTTTGTTCGTGCATGTGCTCGGTCACCGCATCGACGGCTGGCTCTACCCCGAACGCCTGCCCAGCCCAACCTACGCCAGCGGTGGCTTGCTATGGGCTGCGCTGGTGCTGGCGCTGATGACCCTGCCGCTGGTGGTGGTGGTCGCCGAACAGGGCTTCCGGCGCGTACCGCTGGGCCTGCGCGAAGGCAGCCGCGCGCTCGGCGCGACCCGTAGTGAAACGGTCTTCGGGGTATTGCTGCCGGCCGCCGCGCCGGCCCTGCTGACCGCACTGATCCTGGCCGTGGCCCGCGCCAGCGCCGAAGTGGCGCCGTTGCTGCTGGTCGGCGCGGTACGATTCGCTGCGCAACTGCCGATCAGCGCCGATGCCCCGTACCTCCACCTGGAACGACCTTTCATGCATCTGGGTTTTCGCGTCCTCGATCTTGCCACCAGCGCGACCGGCCATGTCTACGCCGCGCAGCAAGCCTTCGCCTGCGCGCTGGCGCTGCTGCTGCTGGTGCTGGCCCTGAACGGCGCC
>DAIMJK010000274.1:0-5198 GCA_036722245.1 Lysobacterales bacterium | reverse complement strand
CGAGTTGGCGGGCGGCCCGGTCCAGTGCCTGACGCAGGCGTTCGGGACGGACCGGCTTGAGCAGATAGTCGACCGCTTCAACATCGAATGCGCTGAGTGCGTGCTCGTCATAGGCGGTGCAGAAGATCAGCAACGGCGGCCGGCTCACCTGGCGCAGGCGGCGCGCCGCCTCCAGCCCATCGACGCCCGGCATGCGGATGTCCAGCAGCACCAGATCGGGCTGCAATTGATCGACCTTGAGCAGGGCCTCGTCACCGTTCTGGGCCGTGCCCAGCACCTCGCAATCGGCTTGCGCGGCGACCATCTGGGCCAGCCGCTGACGCGCCAGTGGTTCATCGTCGACGATCAGGACCTTCATCCACCCGTACCTTCAATGGGTATCCAGAGCCGGGCCAGATGATAGTCGCAGCCTTGCTCGCAACTGAGCTCGGCCCGCTCACCGAAGCGATGGCGCAGACGAGCGCGAATATTCGCCACCGCCTGGCCACTGCCGCGGTGTCCGGAGCCCCCCGCAGGGATCGGATTGCGCACCTCGATCAACCAGTGCTCGCCGCTGCGTCGTCCACTGACCTGCACCTCACCGCCCTCCGGCAGGGCCTGGATGCCATGATAGACGGCGTTCTCGACCAGTGGCTGCAGGGTCAGCGGCGGCAACTCGAGCGCATCGGGCAGATCCAGCGACCAGGACTGGCGCAGACGCGGTCCCAGGCGCTCCTGCTCGATCGCAAGATAGCGTTGGCACAGGGCGACCTCCTCATCCAGCCGCAGACTGTCCGCGCCCGCCTTCAGGCTGGCCCGAAACAGATCGGACAGGTCCAGCAGTGCCGATTCGGCCGCCGCCGGACGGATGCTGATCAACGAGGCGATGGTGTTGAGACTGTTGAACAGGAAATGCGGCCGGATCCGCGCTTGCAGTGCGTCGGCCTCGGCGCGGGCATGGGCCTGCACCTGCTGACGCCATTGATTGTGGACGAAGGCATAGCGCAACGCGGCCGCGGCAAGCACGGCGGCGCTGGCCGTGCTGCCGAAGACGAACGGGGTCAGTCCCTGGCCGCCGCCGGTCCCGGTCAGGCCCAGTGAGAGCTCCCGGTCGAGCATCCCGATGGCGAAGGCGCCAAGCAGACAGATCAGCAGACACAGCAGCCAGGCGACGACGCCACCGAGCAGTGCCGGCAAGCGCAGCAGCCGCGGTCGCAGCACACACAGGCAGACGGTGCAGGTCAGGGTCAGCCATTGCACATACAGGCTCACCGGCCCGATCCGTAGCCACCAGTTCGAGTCTGCCGCGGTGACACTGCCCAAGGGTGCCAGTACCGCGACAACGGCAACCAGTTCGGCGCCGAGCAGAATCACCAGAAAGGATTCCCAGCGGCACAGCTCGGGCAGCCAGCCGGCGGCAGGACGCGAGGACTGGCGCCGGGCCCACATCCGGCTTGCCTCAGGTGCCGCCGACGGGGTCGAGCATCACTGCGTGATCCTCGCCTGCAGCCAGTCGGCCAGTGCGTTGATTTCCTCCAGGCTTACCTGATGCGCCATCGGGTAGCTTTGCCAGTCGACCTGATAGCCGCGAGCGCGCAGCCGATCGCGCGACAGCTCGCCCAGCGCCTGCGGTACGACCGGATCGAAGCGTCCATGGGCCATGAACAGCGGCAACTGCAGCGACTGCTCGGAGGCCTCGTCAAGCAGCTTCTGATCCAGCGGCAGGTAGCTCGACAGCACCACCAGGCCGAGCAGCGGCAGGCGCGTGGTCAGGCCGACGGCGAGGGTGACCGCGCCACCCTGCGAAAAGCCGGCCAGCAGGACCTTGCGACCGGCGGCCTGCTCGGTGGCAATCAGTTGTTCGATCTGGGCGATCGACTGGCGGATCCCGGTCTCGTCCTGGCGCGAGGCCAGATCCATGCCGAGGATGTCGTACCAGGCACGCATCCGCATGCCGCCGTTGACACTCACCGCCCGCGTCGGCGCATGCGGGAAGACAAAGCGCAAGGCCGGCCAATCCGGCCGCAGCAACTCCGGCACGATGCCTTCAAAGTCATGCCCGTCGGCACCCAGGCCGTGCAGCCAGACGATGCTCAGGGTCGGATCGGGACCGGTTTCCCGGACAACGGCGGACAGCTCTTCCAATGCGGACACTCCAACGGTGACGATCGAGGGGGAAGCTTAGCTTGGATCGCGCTGAGTTCCCGGGCGCGGGGTGCGAGTCGGGTGCGATTCAAACTGATGTTGCGAGGGTGCTCGTGAATCAGAGGGCCCAGTGCTCAGGGCCCAGGGCCCAGTTCAGAGGGAATCCGAGGCAAGAACAATCGCCAAGCGGGGAGAGGCAGCTCTTGACTTTCTGGGCCCTGGGCCCTGAGCCCTGGGCCCTCAAGCTCATCAATCATCAAGGCACCACTGTGACCGGCGCCCCCCAAGGAACATCCGTCGCTGGCCCGACCGCCCCGCGATAGGCGAGAATCGGCAATCCGCCGCGAGCTGCGAGTAACGACGATGCGCGTTTCCCCCGTTGCAGGCCAACCCACCCAAAGGCAGGCTCCGAGCTTGTTGGCCATTGTCCTGCTGGTCCTGAGTCTGGGTCTTGCCGGCTGCGGCAACAAGGGGCCGTTGCAACTGCCGGACAACCAGGCCGCCGCGACCCAGGGGCGCTGATGTCGTTGCCCTTCGTCAAGCTCGAAGGCGCCGGCAACGATTTCGTGCTGATCGACCGACTCGCCCACGCGGTCGAACTGGATCCGGCCCTGGCCAGGCGCTTGTGCGACCGCCGCCATGGCATCGGCGCCGATCAGATCCTGCTGATCGAGCCGGGCCAGCGCGAGCGCTTCGCCTACGCGGTCTACAACGCAGACGGCAGCCAGGCCGGCCAGTGCGGCAACGGCGCGCGCTGCATCGCGCTTTACCTGCGGCGGCGCTACGGACTGCCGGCGCGTTTTGCGATCGAGTCGCCAAGCGGGCTGGTGGAGGTCGACGCGACTGATCCGCAGCAACCCGAGGTGTCCCTCGGTGTGCCCAGCTTTGATCCAGCCGCCATACCAACGACCCGCCCGAACACGGCCGAAGGGTGGCCGCTGCGCCTGGCCGGCGTCAACTACCACGCCAGTGCGCTGTCGATGGGCAATCCGCACGTGGTGGTGGAGGTGCTTGATGCGGCCAGCGCGCCGCTGGCCACGCTGGCGGCCGCACTGCAGACCGACCCGGCCTTTCCGGCGGGTTGCAATGTCGGCGTGGCGCAGGTCCTTGATCGTGGCCGGGTGCAGTTGCGCGTGTGCGAACGCGGTGCCGGCGAGACGCTGGCCTGTGGCAGCGGAGCCTGCGCCGCGGCGGTCGCGCTGATCAGCCGCGGGCGGGTCGATTCGCCGCTGCGGCTGCACTTGCCGGGGGGGGAATTACGGGTACGCTGGGACGGTCCGGGCGAGCCGGTGCATCTGGCCGGACCGGCGCGTTGGGTCTTTGAGGGGAGATTTGTGTCATGAGTGTCGATCAAGCCGCCGCGGTGGCCGCGTACCTGCGTGAGCATCCGGATTTTCTCGCCGATCATCCGGATCTGGCGCTGAGCCTGCGCACCCCGCGCGCCGATGGTGTCACGACCCAGCTGGCGAGCTATCAGCTGGAGGTGCTGCGCGATCGCATCCGCGCGCTGGAGTCGCGCCTGCACGACCTGATCGCAGTGGCGCAGGACAACGAGGGCGTGCTGCAACGGCTGCAACTGCTGGCACTGCGGCTGCTGCGCATCGGCGACTGGCACAGCGGCGTGCTGGCGGTGGCGGCCTCGCTGAGCGAAGACTTTCGCGCCGAGGAGCCACGGCTGGTGCTGATCGATGCACCGCGCATGAGTTCGGCACCGTGGCTGCTGCAATTGCCCGGGACCGACCCCAGACTGGGTGTGTTCGCCGAGGCGCGTGAGCGCGGTCGGGCCCAGTGCGGTCGGCTCAAACGCGAGCAGATCGACGTGCTGTTTGGCGAGTCGGCCCCGGCGATTGCCTCGGCCGCACTGCTGCCGCTGGGCCCGATCGGACTGCTGGCGATCGGCAGCAGCGATCCGGACCGCTTTCATCCGGGAATGGGGACCGACCTGCTCGATCGGATGGCCGAGCTGATCGGCACGGCCCTGGGCCATTGGGCGTCAGTGCGAGCCGAACAGACGGGCCGGTCGCTGGATGCCAATGCGTCGGCCGCGTAGTGGATAGCGACCTACCAGCGGTTGATCAACGCGGCATGGATCCGCTGCTGGAGCGCTTCCTGCAGCATCTGGCGGTCGAGCGGCGGTTGTCGCCACGCACCCTGCAGGCCTACCGCCACCAGTTGAGCGCACTGGCGCAGCAACTATGGCCCGGGCAGGCACCGGACTGGCCGGCGCTGGACGCCGCCAGCCTGCGCCAGGCCATCGCCAGCGGTCATCGTCAGGGGCTGGCCGCCAAGAGCCTGGCCCAGCGGCTGTCGGCGGTGCGCAGCTTCTACAAGTATCTGCGGCGACGCGGCGACGGCATCGAGCACAATCCGGCGGCCGGCCTGAAGGCGCCCAAGGGTGCGCGCAAGCTGCCAGGCGTGCTCGACAGCGACACCATTACCCGTCTGCTCGAGATCCCCGACGACGAACCGCTCGCGCTGCGCGACCGCGCCCTGCTCGAGCTGTTCTATTCGTCCGGTCTGCGGCTGGCCGAGCTGGCCGGGCTGGACTGGCTGGATCTGGACCTGGCCGATGGCTCGGTGCGGGTACTGGGCAAGGGCAGCAAGACGCGCATCGTGCCGGTTGGACGCAAGGCCATCGAAGCGCTGCAGGCACTGCGCGCAGGCGCCACCGATCGTGCCGGCGCGGTGTTTCTTTCCCGCCGCGGTGGCCGTCTTGGGGTCCGGGCGATCCAGCTGCGGCTGGTCCACTGGGCCCGCCGGCAAGGGCTGTGGCAGCGCGTGCACCCGCATCTGCTGCGGCACAGTTTTGCCTCCCATCTGCTCGAGTCCAGCGGCGATCTGCGTGCGGTGCAGGAGATGCTTGGCCATGCCGACATCGGTACCACCCAGATCTACACCCACCTGGACTTCCAGCATCTGGCCCAGGTCTATGATCAGGCCCATCCTCGGGCGCGCCGGCGCGGTTGAGAGCAGCTGCCTGCGGCCACCATGTGGCTTGCTTTTCCGAAGGTGCAGTCCCCCCGTCGATATCGACGATGATTCCCCATCCCGTCCCGACCGGAGAATTCGAATGC
>DAIMJK010000273.1:0-5209 GCA_036722245.1 Lysobacterales bacterium | reverse complement strand
CGCAGCGGATAGCTGCCGCCGATGATGTTGACGTTGTAGCGCACCGCCAGATCGGAGAACAGCTCATCCAGCTCCTCCCGATGACTGGTCAGCGCATCGACCGCCTCCGAGGCTGTCAGCTCCGAATCGTGCATCGACAGCAGCTGTAGCTGCATCAACTCGGGAAAACAGACGAAATCGGCCTGATAGCCACCGACGGTATCGACAAAATAGGCGACGTTGTCGGCAAATTCGCGGAAGCTGCTGACGCCGCGCTGCAGGAACTGCACCGAAACCACCCGTACCCGATCCTGACGGCGGGTCGACTGGTTCCCGCGTGCCGTCATCGAGGTGTAGCGCGGATTGCGCCAGAGCATGTGACTGGCGTAGCCGAGGGTAGACGCTTCCCCGGGCAGGTAATTGGGCAACAGGCCGAGCAACTCGAAACCGCTGTCGCGTTGGAACTGCAGCACCGGATCCTTCGCCTGACCGTTCCGGAGCATCTCGAAATAGGCCTCAGGCCCACCATGACGGCGCGCCCTCCGCCCCATCGTCGGTATCCTTCCGCCGAAGACGATGCCCTTGAGGTTCATCGCCTCGACCAGCTGCTGACGCTGCTGATAAAGCCGCCGACCAATCCTGAAGCGGCGAAAATCCGGGTGGACGCAGACCTCCATGCCGTACAGATACTCGCCGTTGTCGTCATGGCGGGCGGCAAAACCGCCACCGGTGATCTCGATCCAGGTATGCGGGGTCAGCGCCAGCACCTCGCCGAGGCGGAAGCTGGCCGAAAAGCCGACGATCTGATCGCCCTTGACCGCCACCAGCTGGCCGGCGGGAAAACGGTTCAGGATGCCGCTGAGCTGCGCTCGGGTGTAGGGCTTGAGGTCCGGGTAGACGGCCCGGACGACCTTGATGATGGAAGGGATGTCCGCCAGGGTGGCCTGACGGATTCTCAGGCGATCGTCTGCGTCGCCATCGCGCTTGTTGCTGGTCATGGGTAACAGGCTAGCAGAAGGGGTGTGGGCACGGTGTTGGCGCCGTGCCGGGCGCGCAAACTGATGTTTCGGAGGGTCTGGTGGTTGCAGGGCCCAGGGCTCAGGGCCCAGGGCCCAGCAAGGTCAAGAGCCGCCTCGAAGCCAGGCTAGACGCGATGGCAGCGCGAAAACTTCCACACTCGCCTCAAGTTGGCTCTGGACTGGGCCCTGGGCCCTGGGCCCTGAGCCCTGGGCCCTGGGCCCTGGGCCCTCAGGCCATTGCAGGTTCCTCAAGACATCAGTTTGAATTGCACCCGGTGCGATTCAAACTGATGCGGCGATGCGAAGCCGAAGTCGGGACAAGCTCGCTGGAACAGAGTTCGGCGTTCGCACGCCTACCCGAACGACCCCATCCTCGCCCGCAGCTGTTGCGCTGCCCTGCGACTCACCTCGACCTGAATCCCGTCGCGCAGCCGTGCGATCAGGCCGTAGCCGACGTCCGGTTCGAGACTGGCGATCGCGTCCAGGCGCAGGATGCAACCGCGACTGACGCGAAAGAAGTGGGCCGGGTCCAGGCGCTGCTCGATCCGGTTCAGCGAGCTCAACACGTAGGCCTTGCCGTGCGCGCTGTGCACGGCGGCGTGGTTGCCGACGCTCTCGATGCGGTCGATCTCGCGCAAACGGACGATCCGCGCGCTCTCGCCGAACTTCAGCAGCAGGCCGTGATCCATCGGCAGTGTGACTGTCACATTCGGCGCATCCGGCGGCTGCACCCGCGCCAGCGTGCGCGCCAGCCGCTCGGGCTCGACCGGCTTGACCAGATAGTCGAGCGCATTGAGGCCGAAGGCATCGATCGCGTAGCTGTCAAACGCGGTGCAGAAGACGAACTGGCAGCGATCCTCGATCACTGCCGCCAGTTGCAAACCGCTGCTGCCGGGCATCTGGATATCGAGAAAGACCAGATCCGGCTTGTACGTATCGATTGCCTCCAGTGCCTCCTCGGCGTTGCCGGCCTCAGCGACGATCTCCACCTGCGCATGGGCTTGCAGCAGGCGCCGCAACTCGGCCCGCGCGATCCGTTCGTCATCCACCAGCAAGGTACGAATACGGGCGTTCATGCTGACCTGGCCCATGGCAGCAACAGCCGCACCCGATGCTGGCCATCGACGTCACTGATCTCCAGGTCCGCTTGATCGGCAAAACCCAGCTGCAGCCTTTCGCGCAGATTGGCCAGACCGGTGCCGGTGCCGTGCTGGTCGGTACTCGGTCCGCGATCGTTGCAGACCTCCAGCAGCCATTGCGGTCCGCGCGGCCGCGCCCGGATGGTCAACAAGCCGCCCTTCGGATTGGGTGCAATGCCATGCTTGATGGCGTTCTCGATCAGCCCCAGCAGCGCCAGCGACGGCACCGGCTGGGTCATGCAGTCCGGATCGAGCTCGAGCTTGACCTGCAACCGTTGCTCCAGCCGCGCCTGCTCGATTGCGAGATACCGCTGCGCCAGCCGCCATTCTTCCTCCAGCGTCTGGGTGCTGCGCTCGCTCTGGCTGAGGTGGAAGCGGAACAGTTCCGACAGCTCGGTGATCAGATCGGCGGCACGCTGGGGATTCTCGAAAATCGTGCCGCGAATCGTGTTGAAGGCATTGAACAGGAAGTGCGGATTGAGCTGATGGGTCAGCTGGGCCAGCCGCGCCTCCTGCACCTGTTGCAGCAGCTTGCGGCGCTGCTGCATCGCCTGCCAGCCCAGGTACAACGCAGCCCAGGTGATGAAGGTGATCCACAGATTCAGGACCACGAAGAAATACAGCGTCCCACCCTGCAGGTCGAAGGCCATCTCGTCTTCGCCGGCCTGGAAGTGGATCGCGGTAATCATGTTGATCGAGGTCAGTTTCAGATGATCGATCGCCAGACTCAGCAGCAGCGAAACTCCCGCCATCAGCAGCAACCAGAACAGCAGCCCCAGCCAGGCAAGCAAGCCGGGCGTGCGATGCATGTAGCGCAGTCGCAGCATCGGGCGGACACCAACATGACTGACCACGAAGAACAGCAGCGCATCAAGCAGGGAGCGCGTGACAAAGCCACCGGCATGTACTTCTGTTGCCCCTTCGATACGCTCGAGCATCAGGATGCCGATGATCACCGAGACCAGCGCAAACAGCCCTTGTACCCACCAGTACGCCGGCGTGGCGCGGGTCAGTGTGGCGATCCATAGTCGGGAGAAATCGGACATTGGTGTCCCTACGGTTGTCGTGCGGTAGTCATGCATCGGGATTCTGTTGGTACACAGGGCTCAGGGCCCAGGGCCCAGAAGAGCAGGCCGAGGGCCGGTCTGTGTTGGTCGATCCACCACCTTGGCCTTTGCAGCTTAGCCGAAGGTTCCGACGACCGAGCGCAGCTGGGCCGTGTTCGATGCGGTTCGCGGAGCTCACCGACATCCTCCGCGCCAGCCCGCCGCGCTTCTGGGCCCTGAGCCCTGGGCCCTGCTCTTCTGGGCCCTGAGCCCTGGGCCCTGCTCTTCTGGGCCCTGAGCCCTGAGCCCTGGGCCCTGCTCTTCTGGGCCCTGGGCCCTGAGCCCTGGGCCCTGCTCTCACTCATACCTCAAGGCCTCGATCGGATGCAGCCTGGCCGCCTTGACCGCCGGTGCCAGACCGAACAGCACACCGATCGCGGTGGTGAAGCCCATCGCCAGCAGCACCGCCCAACCGGGCACGCTGGCGCCGGCCATGCCGGGGACGGTGACCGAGATCAACAGCGCAAAGCCCCAGCCCAGCACCAGCCCTACCAGCCCGCCGCACAGCGACAACACCAGCGCCTCGACCAGGAATTGCAGCAGGATGAAGCTGGGCGTCGCGCCGAGCGCCTTGACGATACCGATCTCGCGGGTGCGCTCGGTGACCGAGACCAGCATGATGTTCATCACCCCGATGCCGCCGACCAGCAGACTGATACCGACCACCGCGCCAGCGACGAGGGTGACGCCCTGAACGATGCTGTCGAAGCTGGCGCGAGTGCGCTCGGCGGTCTCGAACTCGAACGGGTCAGGTTCGCCTTCCAGCGTGCCGTGACGGGCCCGCAGCAACTGCCGCACTTGTGCCTCGATCCGGCTCAACGGCACATCGGCGGCCGGACGGAAGTAGATCTGCACGTCTTCGGCCTGCCCCGGCGCGGACAGCGCCCGCAGCGTGCTGAACGGCGCGATCAGATAATTGTCCTGGTCGAATCCGAACAGCGAACCGCGCGCCTCGGTCACGCCGACGACGCGGAACCACTCGCCACCGATCTCCACAAAAGCGCCGATCGGGTTGGCCGGCAGTTCCAGCTCTCGCACCACGGTCGGCCCGAGCACGACCACCCGGCGTCGGCGCAGGTCGTCACTTTCGCTCAGGAAGCGGCCCTGGTCGGTATAGACCCGAACCACATTCTGGTAGTTGCTGTCGGTGCCGAGGATCTGCGTGCTGGTGCGCTGCGCGCCGAAGCGCACCTGTCCGCCCAGGCTCAGCGGCATGGTCACACCGGTGATGTCCTCGACATCCCGAATGCGCTCGCGCAGGGCGAGGAAGTCATCGCTGGACAGGGTGTTGCGCAGGCCGATCATGATCTCCGCCCGCGGTGTGTAGGCGCGCACGATAACCATGTCCGAGGCCAGATCATCAAGCTGGCGCGTGATCGTGCTCGACAGGCCCTGCATCACGGCGACCACCGCGATCACCGCCGCCACACCGATGATGATGCCCAGCGCGGTCAGCGCGCTGCGCAGCGCATTGGCGCGAATCGCGGTCAGCGCGGCCTGACTGCCCTCGACCACCGCGTGCAGCAGACTCGCTTCAGGCCGCTGCATGGCTGACTCCTGCGCCCCTGGCGATGATCCGGTCCTCGACGATGCGGCCGTCGACCAGACGGACGTTGCGCGCGCAGTGCTCGGCGATGTCCTGCTCATGGGTGACCAGGATCAGCGTGTGGCCCTCGGCATGCAGCGCATCGAACAGCGCCATGATCTCGATCGTGGTGCGGCTGTCCAGATTGCCGGTGGGCTCGTCGCCGAGCAATATCGCCGGCTCGGTGACCAGTGCACGCGCGATCGCGACCCGCTGCCGCTGACCGCCGGAAAGCTGATTGGGCAAGTGCTCAACCCGGTTCGCCAGTCCGACCCGCTCCAGCGCATGCAGCGCGCGCTCGCGCCGCTCCCGGCGCGGCATCATCCGGTACACCAGCGGCTGCATCACATTGGCCAGCGCTGAGGCACGCGGCAGCAAGTT
>DAIMJK010000272.1:0-5210 GCA_036722245.1 Lysobacterales bacterium | reverse complement strand
CCCTCGGTGCCGCCGGAAACCAGCTTGAAGTCGATCTTGCGCTCGGCCTCGTCCACCCGCAGCACCTGGATCCGCACCTTGTCGGCCAGTTGCAGGGTCAGGCCGGTGCGCTCGCCGCTGAGCGCGTGGCGAACCGGATCGAAGTGGTAGTAGTCGTTCGGCAGCTGAGTCACATGGACCATGCCGCTGACCTTGCTGTCATCGAGTTCGACAAAGGCGCCGAATGAGGCAATGCCGGTAACTCGCCCATCGAACTGACTGCCCACGTGCTGCGAGATCCATTGCAGCTTGAGCCGATCGATGGCGTCGCGACTGGCGTCCTCGGCACGCCGGTCGGCCATCGAGCAATCGCGTCCCAACGCCTCGATGATTCCACCGCGCCATGGCGCATCGGCGGCCTTGTGGCCGTCGAGGATCCAGCCGATCGCGCGATGCACGTTCAGGTCGGCGTAGCGCCGGATCGGTGAGGTGAAGTGGGCGTAGGCTTCCAGCGCGAGACCGAAGTGACCACCGTTGTCGGGCTGATAGACCGCCAGCGCCTGCGCCCGCAGCACCATCGCCTCGATCAGCGAGGCATCCTCACGCTTCTGTGCCCGCCGCAGCAGATCGGCGATCAGCGAGGGCGTGACCTCCTCGACGTCGGGCAGGCGCAGGCCCAGATCGGCCAGACTCTCGCTCAAATCTTCCAGCTTGCGCGCGGGCGGCGCCGGGTGGACCCGGTACAGCGCCGGCATCTTGTGCCGCAGCAGATAGCGCGCCGCGGCGACGTTAGCCGCGATCATGCACTCCTCGATCAGCTTGTGCGCATCGTTGCGCTGATAAGGCGCGATGTGATCGATCCCACCATCCTCGGCGAAGTTGATCTTGACTTCGTTCTCGCCGAAATCCAGCGCGCCGCGGCCGCGCCGGGCGACCGCCAGCAACTGGTACAGCGCATACAGATTCTGCAACTGCGGCAGCACCGGCGCGAGCCGCTGACGCACCGCTGTGGTCTGGGCCGTGGCCTTGTCGTTGCCGATCACGTCCCAGACCTGCTGATAGGTCAGCCGTGCCGCCGAGCGGATCACCGCCCGGTAGAACTTGCTGCGCACGGTCTTGCCGCTGTGGTCTATGCTCAACTCGGCAACCATCGCCAGTCGCTCGACCTGCGGCTTGAGCGAACACAACTCATTGCTCAGTGCCTCGGGCAGCATCGGCACGACCCTTTGCGGGAAGTAGACCGAGGTGCCGCGAAGTCTGGCTTCCTCGTCCAGCAGCGTGCCTGGCTGGACGTAGTGCGACACATCCGCGATCGCGACCAGCAGACGATAGCCCGACCCCTTCGGCTCGCACCAGACTGCGTCGTCGAAATCGCGCGCGTCCTCGCCGTCGATGGTCACCAGCGGCGTGTCGCGCAGATCCACCCTGCCCTTGCGGTCGGCCGCGGACACTTCGGTGGGCAGTGCCGCAGTCGCTTCGAGCAGGCCTTCCGGCCACTCGGTCGGAATGCCGTGGGTTTCGATCGCCAGCTCCACCGCCATCCGCGGCCCGATTGCATCGCCGAGCACGCGCAACACGCGCCCGACCGGCTGTCGATGCACCGACGGTGGCTCGACGATCTCACAGACAACGATGTCGCCTGGATTGGCGCCGCCGCTGTCGCCCTTGGGCACGATCACGTCCTGATGCAAGCGGCGATCATCCGGGACAACCAGATCGAAGCCCGACTCCTGCAGGAAGCGGCCGACCAACCGCGGCGAGCGGCGCGAGATGATTGAGACGATCGCCCCTTCCATGCGCCCGCGCCGGTCGCGCCGCACGACACTGCCGAGCACGCGGTCGCCATGCAGCACCTTGCGCATCTCGTAGGGCGACAGGTACAGGTCCTCGCCCTCCTCGTCCGGCCGCAGAAAGCCGAAGCCATCCGCGTTGGCGAGCACCGTACCGGCGATCAGATCGAGCTTGTCGGCCAGGCCGTAGCCGCCGCGGCGATTGCAGATGACCTCGCCATCGGCCTCCATCCGCTCCAGCCGGGCGCGCAAATCGTCGAGCTGGGTGGCTTTGTCGAGCTGCATCAGGTCGGCGATCTGCTCGGGCTTGAGCAGCTGCTTTTCCTGATTGAGCAGGTTCAGCAAGGTGGTCCGTGACGGCACCCGATCATTGCCATCACCCGGCTCCAGTCCGGTACGCAAAGGCCGCCGACGGCCGGGAGTCGAGCGCGAACCGCTCATCGTGGGAGTTCCGCAAAGTTGAGAGTATTCATCCGCACAGGCTAGCGAGGTAGCCGCCCCAGCACCAGCCCGCCGTGACGTTGCGGAGTTGGCCGGCAGTTGAAGAGCGCAAGAGCGCAAGAGCGGATTGACCACAAAGGACACAAAGGACACGAAGGAAGAGCAAAAGCCAAAGCTTGAGCGATGTCACGCGGAGACGCGGAGCAATAGCCACGAAGGCAAAGCACTCCCAGCATTCGTCGCCTTCTCCGATCCTCAAGCCCTGCCCGCCTGTCCTGTTCGCACCGACCCGCTTTGACTCCAACTGCCCCTCGTGTGCCTGGTGTCTTTTGTGGCGACGTCCACTGGCTCTGCTCTGCTCTGCTCTGCCGCTCTGCTCTCCTTTGTGTCCTTCGTGTCCTTTGTGGTGACTTGCCCTTGCCCTTGCGCTTGCCCTTGAGCTTGCCCTTGCGCTTGCTCTTGCCTGGCTATGCCCTCCGCAAGACCGCTCCCAAGCATTGACAAACGCGACCGTGTCGCAAATAATTCCCGGCTCTTCGGTGCAAGGCACGAAGATCCTCTTGCCGAGGTGGCGGAATTGGTAGACGCACTAGTTTCAGGTACTAGCGGGGCGACCCGTGGAGGTTCGAGTCCTCTTCTCGGCACCAAAATTGAATCGTTCCGACGCCGGCCTTGTGCCGGCGTCGGCGTTTCTGAAGTCCCGTGCGGGCTCGACGGGCAGCCAATGCAACAGACCGCGATGGAGTAGACAATGGCGGACATGATGAAGGCTCTGGTCAAGTCGCAGACCGGGAAGGGCATCTGGATGGAGCAGGTGCCGATCCCGGAGATCGGTCCCAACGAGGTGCTGGTCAAGCTCGAGAAGACCGCGATCTGCGGAACCGATCTGCACATCTATCTGTGGGACGAGTGGTCGCAGCGGACGATCAAGCCCGGACTGGTCATCGGTCACGAGTTCGTCGGCCGCATCCAGGAAGTCGGCACCGCGGTGCAGGGTTATCGGACCGGCCAGCGGGTGTCGGCCGAGGGTCATATCGTCTGCGGCGTCTGCCGCAACTGCCGCGCCGGTCGCCAGCATCTTTGCCCGAACACGATCGGCATCGGCGTCAATCGCAACGGCGCCTTCGCCGAGTACGTCGCTGTGCCGGCGAGCAATCTGTGGCCGATCCCGGATCAGATTCCGTCGGAACTGGCCGCCTTCTTCGATCCCTATGGCAACGCCGCCCATTGCGCGCTGGAGTTTGACCTGATCGGCGAAGACGTGCTGATCACCGGCGCCGGCCCGATCGGCATCATTGCCGCCGGCATCGCCCGCCACGTCGGCGCGCGCAATGTCGTGGTCACCGACGTCAACGATTACCGCCTGAAGCTCGCCGCCGACATGGGCGCCACCCGCACCGTCAACGTGACCCGGCAATCCCTCGCTTCGGTGATGGGCGAGTTGCAGATGGAGGGCTTCGATGTCGGCATGGAGATGAGCGGCAATCCGGGCGCCTTCAACGACATGCTCGATGCGATGTACCACGGCGGCAAGATTGCCCTGCTCGGTATCCTGCCCAAGGGCGCCGGCATCGACTGGGACAAGGTCATCTTCAAGGGGCTGGTGCTGCATGGCATCTACGGTCGTCGCATGTACGAAACCTGGTACAAGATGACGCAGATGCTGCTGACCGGCTTTCCGCTGCAAAAGGTCCTGACCCATCAGGTCGGCATCGATGATTTCCAGCGTGGTTTTGACCTGATGGCCTCGGGCCAGTGCGGCAAGGTGGTCTGCAACTGGACCTGAAAGCGCAGCATGCCGCGTACTACCGGGCAAAATCGTGCCTTTCACCTCTACCCTGAGGTGGCGGCTGGAGTACGATTGGTAACCTGTCATTGACTGGGGAGAAGTCATGAAGCCTGTGAATGTTGCTGTGATCGTGTTTGGCCTGAGCATGGCTGCCGCATTGCCGGCGGAGACCTTGTTGATCGAGCGTGCGCAGAAAGCACAAGTAACGGCCACGCCAGCGCGCGGTTCGACGATGGATTCGGTCCGGGCCCAGTACGGCGAACCCACTCAGGCGCATGCGGCGGTCGGCCAGCCACCGATCACGCGCTGGGACTATCCGGCATTCGCCGTGTATTTCGAGTATCAGCACGTGATCAACTCGGTACTGCATAAATCGCACGAATTTGAAATCGGCCCGCGCCGGGTCGCTCAGCCCGCCCGATGAGGTCATGAAGCAATCAGCCCAGGCACTGCCGCCTGCCGGCGATCGGCATCTGCCGGCGGAATGGTCGGCGCAGGATGCCGTACTGCTGGCCTGGCCGCATGCCGGGACCGACTGGGCAGCCAATCTGAGCGAAGTTCGCGCGTGCTACCGCGACCTGGTCAGCGCCCTGCAGCCCCATGTTCGGGTCCTGCTGCTGGTAGCCAACGATGCGGTGGGACGCGATGCGCGCGCCGCGCTGTCAGGTCCGGTCCTGCCTGGCCGGTTGCGACTGCTGGAGCTTGACTATCACGACACCTGGCTGCGCGATTCGGGCCCGATCACGGTGGTCGACGAGGACGGCCCACTGTGGCTGGACTTCCGCTTTACCGGCTGGGGCGGCAAGTTCGACGCCCAGACCGATGACGCGCTGGTCGCCAGCCTGCAGAAGCTGGCCAGCTTCGCCCACCTGCGGCGCGAACGGATTGACTATGCGCTCGAGGGGGGCGCGATCGAAAGCGATGGGGCCGGCACGATCCTGACCACCTGGCGCTGCCTGGCCCAGCGCCATGGCGAGCAGCAGCCGGAGCAGACGCTGGCCGACTTGCAGCGCAGCCTCGGCGCCGAGCGGGTCATCGCGCTCGAGCATGGCGCCCTGGAAGGCGACGATACCGATGCACATATCGACACCCTGGCGCGTTTTGCCAGCGTCGATACCATCGTCTATCAGGGTTGTCAGGACCCGCAGGACCCGCACCATCCGGAACTGCGCCGGATGGCCGATGAGCTCGCCACCCTGCATACCCTGAAC